>JASFUL010000169.1:0-9858 GCA_050050315.1 Gemmatimonadota bacterium | reverse complement strand
GGTCTCGTGCTGATCGAGGAGCTGCTGGCCATGTTCCCCGACGCGCCGATCATCGCCGTCTCGGGCAAGTCCCAGCGGCACCTCGCCGACGCCGAGGAGAAGGGGGCCTGGAAGGCGCTCTCCAAGCCGGTGGACCGGGACACCCTGATCGAGCTCGTCGCGGAGGCGGCCGAGAGCCCTGGCGCCGACCACGGCTTCTAGCGGGCCTCCTCCTCAGCCTCCGTTCGCTTCCACCACCACGTCCCACTCCGTGAGCGGGACGTGCTGGGCGGCCACCCGCGACGGCCGGATCCCTTCCCGCCGGGCGGCCCGGATCACCTCTCCGGCGTACAGCGACGGGCGATCGACCATCTGGATGTAGTCACCCGCCCACAGGAACGACGCCCCCGGGATCCAGGCCAGGACCGCCCCCTCGGCGCCGATGCCGTCGATGGGCTCGAGGCGCACGGCTCCCCCTCCCAGCTCGAGCCCCTCCGGCGGAACCGGGAGGAAGTCGAGGCCGCCGGAACGCGCCCGCTCGAGGGTGTCGGGCCGGAGGGTCCAGCGGCGCTCGACGAGGCGCCGCAGGAAGGGCTCGGAGTTCTCGTGGGACACGATGGTGGCGCCCCGGGCCACCCAGAACCGGACCCCCCCCACGTGGGGCCACGCGAGGTCGGTCACGACCACCCGCACGTGTCGGTGCCCGGGGAAGAGTCGCTCCACCCACTCGGCGTCCTGGCGGGCCCGGGTCTCGTTGAGGGTCGCGTCGAGGACGTAGACGGTGTCCCCCACGGCCACCAGCCCCCCGTTGTACATGCGCTGGGTCAGCAGCCAGGCGTCCTCCCCGACCCGGACCGTGTCCGGGGGCACCCCGGTGTACGCCTCGAGCCAGGGGTCGGTGGTCATGGGAGGCGCCTCGGGAAGGGGCTCGAGGGAGAGGCTGTCCGCGGGCACCCGTCCGATCGTGCCCACCGTCCGCTCGCGCTCGACCCGGCCGTCGGTCAGGCGGAAGGAGGCCGCAGGGAACCACCCACCCGGCTCCGCGCCGATCCACGTGGACCAGACGTACTCCACCCGCTGCTGGCCCCAGATGGCGTGGGGGACCGTCCGTGCCAGACCCACCGGGAAGCCCGAGTCCCGGTCGAGGAAGAGCCGCTCGGTCCCGTGCTCCGCCGGCGCCTCGAGGACGAGACGAAGCTGGTCGCGCCACTCGCAGAGGCCGGCCACGCGGACGGAGTCCCTCCGGGCGGACCAGTCGCGGATCACGGCCCACGGATTCATGCGGCGGGTCCGCCGCCCGTTCGCCAGGAAGAACGGAGCCGGCACGAGGTCGCCGGCACGGACCATGAACGCCGCGTCCGTCGTCACCACCCGGACCGTGGGGCTGCCGGGCCCCATCCGCGGATAGACGAAGCGTCCTTCGGTGTGCTCCGCCCCCGTGGTCGGGTCGTACGTGATCTCCTGGATGTCGAAGGAGGCGAAGAACGGCGGGTAGGTCCGGTCGGACTGGAAGTCCTGGACGGTCCGCTGCACCGCCCGGAACACGAGCGGCCCGGGCCCGGAGGCCCCCATCGCCACCTCCGCCCCGTGGAGCGCCTCCCGGGCGGACGGCGCGTCCGCCGGAACCGGCAGGCAGCGCTCGTCGCTCGTGCCCCCGGACGCCGGGCTCGCTCTCCCGTCTCCGGGGGGCCGGGCTCCCACCGCCGACCCCACCACCACGGCGAGCGCCGCCGCGATCCCCACACTCCGCGCCCTTCCCCGACCGCTCCGTCGTCCCATCCTTCCTCCCCCGCCCGCTCGACGGCACCCGACCCCTCGCCGGGCGCTCGGCCGGTAACCTCGTTCCGCCCCCCGTCCCGGGGAATCCATCGAAAGGTTGAGACTCCGAGAGAGGCGAGCGGGGAGCCGAGGGGCGGCTCAGAGGAGGGAGAGGGACTCCGCCCGGGCGACGGCCTGGGTGCGGGAGCCCACGTCGAGCTTGCCGTAGAGGTTGTGAAGGTGGGTCTTCACCGTGGCGACCGAGAGCCCGAGCCGGCCGGCGATGGCCCGGTTCGTGAGGCCCCGTGCCAGGAGCCCCAGCACCTCGCCCTCCCGGTCCGTGAGGGCGGGGCGCGGCGTCCGGCGGAGGGAGACCGTCCGGGTCGCCTCCAGCACCCGCCCCAGGTGGCCCGAGGCAGGGTCCCGCTCGCCCTGCCGCTCCAGGGGTGCGAGCAGATGCGCCCCCAGATCGGCGTACACCCGCACGAAGCCCTCCGACCGGCCGGCCCGGAGCGCCCGGACCATCGCCGCGTCGGCGTCGTCGTGGTTGCCGAGCCCGTCCGCGGCGGCCGCCTCGACCGCTCCCGCCCGCGCCGCGAACCAGCCCCGCCCGGCGTTCTCCGCCGCCGCCCGGGTGGCCGACGCCAGGGCGTGCGCCTCCCCCGGGCGGTCCAGGGCCAACAGGACGTCCAGGAGCGTCGTGACCTCCTGGAGGGAGGCGAGCAGCGGGGCCGCCCCCGCCCCGGTCAGCTCCCGGACGCGATACCCCTGCCTCCGGATCCACGCGTCGGCGGCCCGGAGGTCGCCCGTGGCGGCGGCCCAGGACGCCCGCACGGCCGCCAGCCACTCCCGGTTCCGGGCCGACAGCGGCTCGGCGACGCACGCCTCCAGGCGGGACAGCCAGCTCCGGGCGCGGGAGGGTCGGTCGGCGGCCAGCTCCACCCGGACGAGCATGCGGTACGAGCCGGAGAGCACGCCCCGCGACCCGACCTCCTCCCCCGCCACCACCGCACGGTGCAGCAGGTCGCGCGCCTCGTCGATCCGGTTCCACTCGAAGCGCAGGTATCCCTGGAACTGGTGGGCCATGGCGCAGTGGGGACTCCCCGCGAGCCCGGACGCCTCGGCGAGCCCGAGCGCGCCCGCGAAGAGCTCGTCGGCCTCGTGGAAGCGTCCCTCGAGCATGCGGACGTTTCCGGCCAGCGCCCGGGCCTGCACGGCCAGCGCCGGAGCGTCGCTGCGGTCGCCCAGGGTCCGGCACACCTCCACCGCCCCGTCGGCGACGTCCGGCTCGCCGCCGAAGCGGTAGGCGGCCTGGAGAATCGAGCCGACGACGAGCGCGAGGAACAGCGCGTCCGGGGGAAGGGCCTCCGCGGCCCGTCCGGCCTCGTCCACGAGCGCTCCCACGCGCCCCCGTCGGAGCGCCTCGGACGCTCGGAGACAGGCGTCGAGGCAGGCCACCGCGGCGCCGTCGGGACCTTCCGGGGCCGCCGGCCCCCGGGCGCAGGCGGCCTCCACGTGACCCGGACCGCGGGTCCGCACCTCGGTCCACAGCCAGAGGCGGTGCAGGAGCGGATCGTCGGCCAGCCCGGCACCCTCCTCGCCGGCCCGCTCGCACAGCAGCGACCGGGCGTCCACGACGCGGGCCCCGTCCAGCAGGGCGAGGACCTCGTCCCTCACCTCCCCGCCCGTTCCCTCATTCGCCGAACAGGTTGGCCTGGTCCTCCTCGTCTCCCTCGCCGTCGGAGTCCGCCACGCCCACCGCCGCCGCCTCCCCCTCTCCGTCGTCCCCCCGGTCCGCGTCCTGCCGCCGCCCCGCGGTCCGCGTGACCTCGACCACCCGATCTCCCGACTTCACCTTCGCGATCCGCCGGCCCTGGGTGCGACGCCCCTGCACCGGGACGTCCGCCGCGTTCACCCGCGTCACCTGCCCACCCGCCGTGACCACCATCACCTCGTCGGCCTCGAGTACCTCCAGGGCGGTGACCAGCGGCGCCGACTTGCCGCCGGAGGGTACGGCCAGGGTGCCGAGCCCCCCTCGGTTCTGCAGGGGGAACTCGCCCACCTCGGTCCGCTTCCCGAGGCCGTCCTCGGTCACGGTGAGGACGAAGGCGTCGCGCCGGAGCGTCAGCATCCCCACGACGTGGTCGTCGTCCCTGAGGTCGATCCCCTTCACGCCCTGGGCGGTCCGGCCCATCACGCTGATGTCGGACTCGGCGAAGCGGATGGCGCGCCCGTTCCGCGTCAGCAGCATGATCTCCGCCGTGTCGTCCGAGATCGCGACGTCGATGACCCGGTCCCCCTCCTTCACTCCGGCGGCGATGATGCCGCCGCTCCGTGGATTCCCGAACTCCGCCAGCTCCGTGCGCTTCATGATCCCACCCCGGGAGAGGAAAACGACGAACCGGCCCTCTTCCTCCAGGTCGTCGACGGGCAGTACCGCCACGATCGGGTCCTTCCGGTCCGCCCCCTCGAGGAGCGAGTAGATCGACTGGCCGCGGCTGGCCCGGGCGCTCTCCGGGATGTCCAGGACGCTCAGGAAGTGGACCTGTCCGCCCTCGGTGAAGGCGAGCACCCATCCCTGGGTCCGAGCCACGAACATCCGCTCGATGTAGTCTTCCTCGTAGCGCTCCATCCCGGCCAGCGCCTTGCCGCTGTTCACCCGCCGCCGGTAGAGGTGCATCGGCATGCGCTTGACGAAGCCCTCGTGGCTCAGCGTCACCACGACGTCCTCGTCCGCCACCTCCTCCTCGACCTCGGGGATCTCCTCTTCCGCGTCGGCGAGGATGACCGTGCGACGCTCGTCGCCGTAGCGCACCACCACGTCGTTCAGCTCGTCGAGCACGACCTCGAGCTGCCGCTCCTCGGAGTCCAGGATCTCCCGGAGCTCGGCGATGCGCTGCTTCAGCTCGGCCAGGCGGTTCCTGAGCTCCTGTCCCTCGAGCTGGGTGAGCTTGCCCAGCCGCATGTCCAGGATCGCACCGGCCTGGATCTCGGAGAGCCCGAAGTGGTCCTGGAGGCGGCCCGACGCCTCCGGCCGGTCCTTGCTCCTCCGGATGATCCGGATGACCGCGTCGATGTCGTCCAGGGCCGCCAGGAGTCCCTCGAGGACGTGGCGCTCGGCCTCGGCCTTCTCGAGGTCGTGGCGGGTCCGCCGCACGATCACCTCGATCCGGTGGTCCCGGTACTTCTCCAGGATCGTCTTGAGGTCGAGCTCGACGGGCTGGCCGTCGTCCAGCGCCAGCATGATGGCCCCGAAGGTGGCCTGGAGGTAGGTCTTCTTGTACAGGACGCGGAGCACCTCGGTGGCCGTGGCGCCCCGCTTCAGCTCGATGACGATCCGCACGCCGTCCCGGTCCGACTCGTCCCGGAGGTCGCTCACCTGGTCGAGCTTGCCCTTCCGGGACAGCCCGGCGATCTGCTCGATGATCTTGCTCTTGCTGACGGCGTACGGAAGCTCCGTCACCACGAGCTGCTGCTTGCCCCCCCGGAGGGCCTCCTTGACGATGCGGGCCCGCATGACGATCCGGCCCCGACCCTGACGGTACATGTCGACGATGCCCTCGTCGCCGATGACGAAGCCGCCCGTGGGGAAGTCGGGACCCTTCACGTGCCGCATGAGGTCGTCGACGGAGCAGTCCGGGTCGATGGCGAGCTGCTTGATGCCGGCCGCCACCTCCCGGAGGTTGTGCGGGGGCACATTCGTGCTCATGCCGACCGCGATCCCGCTCGAGCCGTTGACGAGGAGGTTCGGCAGCCGGCCCGGGAGCACCCGGGGTTCTTCCCGCGTGTCGTCGAAGTTCGGGACGAAGTCCACCGTCTCCCGATCGATGTCCTCCAGGAGCTCGGTGGCCAGCGGCGCCAGCCTGGCCTCGGTGTAGCGGTAGGCCGCCGCCGAGTCGCCGTCCAGCGACCCGAAGTTCCCCTGCCCGTCGACGAGCGGATAGCGGAGCGAGAACTCCTGGACCATCCGGACCATGGCGTCGTACACGGCCGAATCGCCGTGGGGATGGTACTTGCCCAGGACGTCGCCGACCACGGACGCGCTCTTCTTGTAGGGGCGGTCGGGCCGGAGGCCCATCTCCTGCATGGAGTAGAGGATCCGGCGATGCACCGGCTTGAGCCCGTCGCGCACGTCGGGGAGGGCGCGGGCCACGATCACGCTCATGGAGTAGTCCAGGAACGAATCCTTCATCTCGTCCGTGATCAGACGCTTGAGGATCCGCTCCCGCTTCTGGGCCATCGTCATCGGGTCTCCTGAGAGGTCGTGCGGGTGGGCCTGGGCCTATCCTCTCAGTTGAACCGGACGATGTCCAGTCGCCGATCAGCCTTCCATGAGCTCCAGGATCCGGTTCCTGAGCCCCGGGGGGGCCCGCTGCCCTTCGAGGGCCCGGCGGAGCGCCTCCCGGTAGGTGGTCTCCAGCTTCAGGTGGGGGTAGCAGCGCGCGCAGATCCGGAAGTGCTGCTCCACCTCCTCCCGGCTCGCCGCCTCCAGCTCACCGTCGAGGTATTCGTAGATCCGCGTCAGCGCCTCCTCGCAGGGGATCATCTCCGGCCCGCCCTCGGGGCCGGGTCGGTCGCTCCCGTTCCCCCCGGATGCTCCTCGACCCGGAAGGAAGCCGAACC
Source organism: Gemmatimonadota bacterium (assembly GCA_050050315.1). Taxonomy (GTDB): domain Bacteria; phylum Gemmatimonadota; class Gemmatimonadetes; order Longimicrobiales; family Gaopeijiaceae; genus JASFUL01. The sequence continues at coordinate 3,498 of JASFUL010000169.1, read as the reverse complement.
ACCTCCGCAAGGCGTCGAAGATCACGCGCCCTCCCCCTGGAGATAGCCCATCTCGACGGCGTAGTCGTAGAGCACCTTCTGCAGCTCCCTCCTGCCCCGGAAGAGTCGGCTCTTCACCGTTCCCACCGGCACGTCCATGAGCTCGGCGATCTCCGCGTAGGAGAGCCCTTCGAGATCCGACAGGAGCACCGCCGTCCGGTACTCCTCGGGGAGGTCGTCGATGGCCCGCAGGATCTCGTCGTCCACGATGGAGTCGAAGAACGAGCCCTCGGGGTCCTTCCCCATCGCCGACAGCCACACCGGGTTCACGACGCTCACGCCGGTACCGCCCACGCCACCGCTGCCCACCTCCTCCTGCAGGATCTCCTCGTGCCGTTGCCCCCGCTCGCGCTGCCGGAGGAACACGTTCCTGCAGATTGTGAAGAGCCAGCTCCGGCAATTGGTTCCCCGGGTGTACTGGCCCCAGGCCCGGTAGGCGCGCAGATACGTCTCCTGCACGAGGTCCTCGGCGGCGTCCGGGGTGCCCGCGAAGCGGAGGGCGAAGCGGTAGACGGCGTCGAGGTGGGGGAGCGCCTCCTCCTGGAAGCTGGCCCGGCGCTCCTCGGTGCCCTGCGGCTCCCCGCGGTCGTCGTCCATCGCCGATCAGCCGTCGTCCAGGGCGTTCTGGAACTCCTCCGCCATGGACGGATGGCCGTGGCGGGTCGCCACCTCGATCCCCTTCCGGTAGGCCTCCGTGGCCTCGTCCTCCCGGCCCAGCTCCCTGAGCGCACCGGCGAGGCGCCCCCAGGCGTTGCCTTCGTCCTCGGTGAGGTCGAGGTAGGCCCGGAGCTCCCGGACGGCGTCCTCCCAGCGCTCGCCGCTCAGGTACTCGAGGGCAAGCCCGAAGCGGAGACGCGGATCGTCCGGGCGGCGCTCGAGCATGCCCTCCAGGGCGTGGAGGCGGTCAGGCACGGAGGAGACCCCTCCGCGATCGGGGAGCCCGAGTGACCCGGGGGTCCGGGCCGTCGCCCGGTCGAGCCATGCCGATCAGTCGGGGAACCGGAAGGCGCTCGCCGAGGTCTCGTCGACCGGCGTGCCGGTGACCACCTCGATGAGGGCGCGCATCTCGGACCCCATCTCCCTGAGCCGGCCGAGGACGGAGAGGGCGTGGGCGTAGTCGAAGTAGGCCGCCACGGCCGCCTCGTCGGCGGGGTGGGCGGCCACGATCGACGCTTCCATCTCCGCGGCCAGGCACTCGACGATGACCTGGATCGCCGATTCGATCTCGATCTGATCGGACAGGGTCGTGACCATCAGGTCCGCCTCGAGCCGCGGCACGAGGGCCTCGACCTGCGCCCGGTCGTCCGCGGGGGCGGCGACGGCGCACACCGCCGCGTGCTCCTCCACCTCCAGGAGCGTACGGGCCCCTTCCCGCAGGGCCATCAGCTCCTCGTAGTTGCACTGGAGAATCACGTCGGTCTCCTCGCCATCGGTCCACCTACTTGTACTGGTGGCCCCCATCCATTGTTTCTGCAAGCCCGGTGCCCGGTCGAGGCTCCCCCGCCTCGAGGACCACCACCGGGTCACCGACCCGCACCGAACCAGGCCCGGCGTGAAGCGCGTTCTGCCCCACCCAGACCTTTCCATCGTGCCGCCTGAAGTCGTTCAGCGTCGCCAGCGGCTCGCTTCCCACGGCGGCGGTGGAGGGGTCGACCGTTGTGATGACGCAACGGGCGCGAGGCTTGGCCACCGCGATCTCCACCGGCCCCACGCGGATGCGTCGCCACCGATCCTCCTCCCAGGGGCGGACTCCGTCGATCACCACGTTGGGCCGAAATCGCTCCGGTCCGATGGTGGGTCCCCCGTCGGGGATCCGGCGGTCGATGTCGAGCACCGACGCCTCGGTCACCAGGTGGATCGGGAAGTCGTCGGCGAACGCCACCCGGTTGGCGAACCCCTTCCGCGCCTCCTCCGGGGCGACCGACCGCGCCGAATCGTCCGGGAGGCGGACGAGCACGACCGTTTCTCCCAGCGCTCCGGAGAGCCAGCGGGACGCCTCGTCCGCCGCCACCGTCGCCCGCACCCGGTCGCCCCAGATCGGCACCTCCATGCGCTCGCCGCCGGCCGGGGGCTCGGGCACGTCCACCGACCCGGCCCCGGCGCTCTCCAGCCGCACGCCACCCCGGCGTCCCGGAATCGGCGCCGCCCGGATCAGCGCCATTCGCGGATGGGTGCGCTGGCTGAGGAAGCGCGTGCCCCCGGGGTCGACGACCATCCAGCGACGGTCGCCCACCGGGCCCACCGCGTCCAGCTCGAGGCGCTCCACCGGGAGAGCCGCGAGTCCCTTCACGGGGTGGAGGAACAGCCGCGTGACCCGAAGACCTCCCGACGCCGCCGGCTCGCTCACGCCTGGGCCCCGGGCGGGAGCGAGACCCGGAGCGGGACGGCCACGTGGTGGGTTCCGTCCACCCTCACGTCGAAGACGTATCGACCCTCCGTCTTGAAGACGAGCCCGTCGAAGTTGAGAACCTGGGGGACCCGGATGCCCTCGCCCGGCGCTCCCCGCCCCGCGCCGATCTGGAGTTTCCCGTCCGCCCGGAAGACCTCGCCTCCCTCGGGGTCCTTGAGAGCGATCCCGAGGTCGTGCTCTCCCGCCTCGCTGACGTCGCCGGCGAACCGGAGCACCAGCGCCATGCGCCCGTGTCGCGCGGGAAGGGAGCTCACGTTCAACCGGTCGAACACCCCCAGGATGTTCAGCTTGCCCGATCCGTCCACCGTCGCCGCGTCGCAGAGGAGCGCGAGATCCACGTCCATCGTCACCTCCAGAGGTCGGGGCGGATCCCCGATGGGTCCGCCCGGGACCACCCGAGCGCCTTCGAGACGCCTCCTACCCGGCAGGCCCGGGCGTGTGCGACGTCCGTGCTCCGGGGGGCGACTCCTTCAAACCCAGCGCTCGCCCAGCCAGACGCCCACGACCACGTTCATGGCGAAGTGCACGATCATCGCGGGCCACAGGCTCCCGGACGCGACGAAGGCGACCGCGAGCACCGCCCCGAAGAGTGCCGTGCGGAAGATCCCGATCGGTCCCTGGTACGCGTGGAGGAGGCCGAAGACGACGGACGTGAGGGCCACGGCCGCCGCCGGCCCTCCGAGGACCGGCGCGAGCAGGGGGATGGCGTAGCCGCGGAACGCGATCTCCTCGCCCGCACCCGCGACGAGGGACAACCCGGCGAACGCCCGCTTCTCCCGACCGGTCCGGGGCAACAGACTCCGGAGAAGGGGCGACTCCCGCAGGCCGAATCGCCGGGAGAGGAGGAGGAAGCCTCCCTGCAGGAGGACCGCGACCCCCACCAGGATCCCCATCCACGTCGCGAACGCCCTCGGGGAGGGGAAGGTCAGGCCCATCCCCACCGGGCCCGGATCGTCCCAGCCCAACAGGACGGCGACGACGCCGACGGCGCCGAGCATGACGGCGCTCCCGGCGTACGCGCCGATCCGGTCGACGGGCGCGTGGATGGC
>JASFUL010000168.1:0-9883 GCA_050050315.1 Gemmatimonadota bacterium | reverse complement strand
GACCCCGAGCTCGGCCGCGGCGGCCGTCACCAGCACCGCCCGGGCTGCGGCCCCGGCCTCGCGCAGGCGGAACCAGCTCGTCTGGACGCTCGCGCTGCCACCCGTGCCCTGGTCGCCGAAGGTGTCCTCGTCCGCCGGGGCCGTCCGCACCCGCACGCGGTCCCAGTCGAGGTCGAGCTCCTCGGCGACCATGAGGGCGAGCGTGGTGCGCACTCCCTGGCCCATCTCGGACTTCGACACGGTGATGGTGGCCGTGCCGTCCGGGTGGATCTCCACCCACGCGTTGGGACGGAAGCCCTCGCCCGGAGCCGGGGTGCCGTGGGTCGCGGGCACGTCGCTCGCCGCCTCGGTCCCGCCGTCCTCGACCGCGCAGCCCGCGAGGTGGACGGCCACGAAGAGGCCCCCGCCCGCCGCCGCGCCGACGCGCAGGAAGTCCCGGCGGCTCCAGCCGCTTCTCGCGACCTCGTCCGGCCCGACCTCACGGAGCGCCGCGGATCCCGCCCGGGCCCGCGCCGCGGCGCGCTCGGCCAGGACGTTGGGAAGGAAGCCGGGGTCCTCGCGACGGGGGCTCACGCGCCACCTCCCTCGCCGGCGGCCCGCTTCACGGCCCGGCGGATCCGCACGTAGGTGCCGCAGCGACACAGGTTGCCGCTCATGGCCCGGTCGATGTCCTCGTCCGACGGCGCCGGGTTGGACGCCAGGAGCGCCGCGGCGCTCATGATCTGTCCCGCCTGGCAGTAGCCGCACTGGGGGACGTTCTCCGCCTGCCACGCGGCCTGCACCGGGTGGCGCCCGTCCGGAGAGAGCCCTTCGATGGTGGTGACCTCCGAGCCCTCGACCGAGGAGGCGGGCGTCACGCACGCCCGCACCGGCTCGCCGTCCACGTGGACCGTGCACGAGCCGCACTGGGCGATCCCGCAGCCGAACTTCGTGCCGGTGAGGCCGAGGACGTCACGCAGGACCCACAGGAGGGGCATGTCGCCCTCCACGTCCAACTGGTGGGCGGTGCCGTTGACGGTGAGCGCGATCATCCTGACTCCCTTCCGGTCGAGTGGATGCTAGGTGGCGTCCAGGGGCCAGAAGGGGTAAGGCGCCCTCACTCCGCCCGCAATGCCCGGCTCGGGTCCACGGCCGCCGCGCGGAGCGCGGGGATCCACGACGCCAGGGCGGCGACCGCCACCAGGCCGGCGGCCACGGAGGCGTACGTGACCAGGTCCACGGCGCCCACGCGGTACAGGAGCGCCGCCATGACCCGACTCAGCGCCACGGCCGCCAACAGGCCCAACACGACCCCGAAGGCAGCCAGGACCAGCCCCTGGCGCAGGACCATCCGCCGGACCTTGGAGCCCGACGCCCCCAGCGCCATCCGTACGCCGATCTCGCGCGTACGCTGGGAGACCACGTACGAGATCACGCCGTAGATCCCCACCAGGCCCAGCAGGAGCGCGATGCCCGACGCGGCCCCGAGCATCGTCATGGTGAAGGAGGTCCGGGCCGTCGACTCCCGGAACACCGTCTCCATGGTGCGGGGATTCGCCACGGGAATGCGCGGGTCGATCGCCCGGACCTCCCGGCGGAGCACCGGGACGAAGGCCATGGGATCACCGGCGGTCCGGATCACCACGTCCTGCGCCCGCGCCACGAAGTACGTGCCTCCGATCTCGCCCAACGGGGGAAAGTAGACGGCCTCCCGGGGCGGCTCCGCCAGCCCGGACTGGTGCACGTCGTCGAGCACGCCGACGATCGTGTACCACGCCTCGTCCTCGGCGCCGTAGCGCACCCGTCTCCCGAGGGCGCTCCCCTCGGGCCACCAGTGCTCGGCGAAGGAGCGGTTCACCGTCACGTTCCGACCCTCGTCGCCCCCGTCGCCGGGTCGCGCGGAGCGACCCTCGAGCACCTCGATCCCCATGGCTTCCACGTACCCGACATCGGCCACCGGGAGCGCCGCGAAGACGGGCAGCTCGTCGGGACCCCGGGGATGGTCCTCGACCTCCATGCTGGCGAAGGAGACACCGGCGGCGCCGAGGGGCACGGCGCCCGTGAGACCGACCGCCTCCACCCCCGGCTGCTCCTCCAGGCGCCGCCGGAGCTGTCGGAAGAATTCCGCCGTCGCCCGGGCGTCCTCGATCTCCCCGGACGGGACGATGATGCGGGCGGTGAGGATCCCCTCGGTGTCGAAACCGGGATCGGCGGCCCGGAGGGCGAGGAAGCTCCGGAACATGAGGCCGGAGCCCACCAGGAGGACGAGCGCCAGCGCCACCTGGGCGACCACCAGGCCGTTCCTGAGGGCGTGGCGCTCCGCGCCGCCGGTGGAGCCCCTCGGGCCTCCCCCCTCCTTGAGCTTGCCGGCCAGGTCGTCGGTGCCGAATCGGAGCAGCGGGAAGAGCCCGAAGAAGAGGGCGCACCCCATGGCCACCGCGGCGGTGAATCCGAACACCCTCGGATCCATGCCGACCTCGGCCATCCGGGGCAGGTCGGCGGGGAGGAGGCGGGAGGTGACGCGCACCGCCAGCGAGGCGACGCCGAGTCCCAATGCCCCGCCCGCGGCCGCCAGCACCACGCTCTCGCCCATGAACGAGCGGAGGACATCCAGGCGCCCCGCGCCCACCGCCACCCGGAGGGCCAGCTCGCGCTGCCGTCCCTCGGCCCGGACCAGGAGGAGGTTGGCGACGTTGGCGCAGGCGATGAGGAGGACGAATCCCACCGTGCCCAGGAGGATCCAGAGCGTGGTGGTCACGTCACCCACCAGGGCGTTCTTGAGGGGTTGGATGCGCGCCCTCAGTCCCACGTCCTCGAGGAAGCTCGCGCCGCCGTCGTCGGGGTAGAGCTCGGTGAGCTGTTCGAGCATGCCCCCGATCTCGGCCTCGACGGCCTCCCGGGAGCTCCCTTCGGCGATGCGGGCGACGCCGCCCGCGAAGAAGGAAGCCAGGGGCGCCCGGGTCGGGTCCACCACCAGCGGGATCCAGAAGCGGGCGTCCCGGTCGGGGAACCCGAAGTCGGGGGGCATGACCCCGACCACTTCGCGGCTCACGCCGCTCATGTCCACGGTCGTACCGATCACCCCCGGATCGGCGCCGAAGTGGCTCCGCCAGAGGCCGTCGGAGAGGATCACGACCTGCGTCCCGTCGGGAAGCCCCTCCTCGTCGAGAAACGTCCGGCCCCGGGCCGCCGACGCGCCGAGGACGTGGAACCAGTCCGGCGTGACCTGCCGTCCGTCGACCCGCTCCGGCCGACCGTCCACGACCAGATTGGCCGCGGTCCGGGCGTGCATTCCCACGGACTCCAGCGTGGCCGCCCGGTCCCGGTAGAGGAGGTAGAGGCCCGACGAGATGGGGAGCTCGTCCTGCCCGTCCCGTCCCAGGTGCTGGAGGGAGAGCAGCCTCTCGGGCTCGGGGAAGGGAAGGGGGCGGAGCAGCACGCCGTCCACCAGGGTGAAGACGGCGGTGTTGGCGCCGATGCCCAGGGCCAGCGTGATCACCGCCACGACGGTGAAGCCCGGAGCCCGGGCGAGCCTGCGCAGCGAGTATCGGAGGTCGTTCCACAGCCCGGTCATCGTCATCGTCTCCTTCCGCTCCCAGAGGGCGTCCACGATACAGGTCGAGATCCGGAGGCGCAGTCGGAGCCGCCCCCAGGGGGATGGGGATCCCCCTTCGTTCATCCGGCGCCAGGCCCACGCCACTTCCGCCTCCCACTCCTTCCGCCAATCCTCCCGTCGCGCGCGTGGGACGAGGCGTGCCATCCGGCGGATCAGCCCCAGGCCAGGCGCGGTCATCCCGCCGGCTCCGTCCCCGTCTCGAAGAGCCGCACCAGCGCCGGGAAGCGCTCCACGACCTCCCCGAGCGAGGCCTCTCCCACGGGCGTCAGCCGGTAGTAGCGGCGGGGCGGGCGCTGCTCGGCCCGGGCCCGATCCTCGTCCTCCCAGGCTCCCTCCAGCACCCCCCGGCGCTCGAGCCTCCGGAGGATCGGGTAGACGGTCCCGTCCGGAAGACCGGTGGCGTCCATGATGTCGAAGCCGTACCGGTGCCCGTGGCACAGGGCCAGCAACACCGTGGCGGTGGGGTAGGTGAGGCTGAAGAGGCGTCCCATACTCGACCTACACAGAATCCTAGGTAGGGGTTTCCACTTCCATGGGACGCGGGGTACGCGGCGACCGTTGCACGGGCCCGTCCCGAGGGGGGCGAGCCCCGGTGGACCTTCGGCGGAACTTCGGTCCCGCGGGGGGTGTCTGAGCCTTGCTATGGACGACGTCATCCGGATCCGCGGCGCGCGCCAGCACAACCTGAAGGACCTCGACCTCGACATCCCGAAGCGGGCGCTCACCGTGGTGACCGGTCCGTCCGGGTCCGGGAAGAGCTCGCTGGCCCTGGACACCCTCTTCGCCGAGGGCCAGCGGCGCTACGTCGAGAGCCTCTCCACGTACGCCAAGCAGTTCCTCGACCGGATGGAGAAGCCCCACGTCGACGCGGTGGACGGTATCTGCCCGGCCGTGGCGATCGAGCAGAAGAACCCCACCAAGTCGAGCCGCTCCACCGTGGGGACGGCCACCGAGGTGTACGACTATCTGCGGCTCCTGTGGGCGCGCGTCGGGCGGACGCACTGTCCCGGGTGCGACCGGGAGGTCCGGCCGGACACCGTGGCCCGAGCCGTCGACCGTGTCCTGGAGCTCCCCGAGGGGACGCGCTTCATGGTCACCTTCCCGCTCAAGCTCAGCGAACGGGTGACCCACGCCCTGGTGGTGGAGAACCTCCGGGCCATGGGCTTCGTCCGGGCCCTCGCGGACGGGGAGCGGCTGGACCTCGCCGGAACGGAGGCCGAGGATCCGTCCGAGCTGGGCGTCGATCTCACCGCGTCGGGGGACGTGCTGGTCGTGGTGGACCGGCTCGAGGTCACGCCCGAGGTCGAGGACCGCCTGGCCGACAGCGTGCAGACGTCGTTCAGCGAGGGCGAGGGGGAGTGCGTCATCGTGACGGCCGACGGCGAGCGTCTCGGCTTCACCGAGCACTTCCGTTGTCCCGACCACCCGGACGTCGACTTCCTGGAGCCGACCCCGCAGCTCTTCAGCTTCAACAACCCGTACGGCTCGTGCCCCACGTGCACGGGCTTCGGCGCGACGCTGGAGTACGACCTCGACCTGATCATCCCGAACCCCCGGCGCTCGATCGACGAGGGCGCGGTGGACCCGTGGACCAAGCCCCGCTACAAGAAGGAGCGGGCGCGGCTGCGGGACTTCACGCTGGACGAGGGCCAGAGCCTCTACACGCCCTGGAAGGAGCTCCCGGAGGACTTCCGCGAGGCGGTGCTCCGGGGCAAGAAGCCGTTCCGCGGCGTCATCCCCTTCCTGAAGAGCCGCGAGAAGAAGCGCTACAAGCAGTACATCCGGGTCTTCCTGCGGCAGTACCAGAGTCCGGTCGTGTGTGAGGACTGCGGGGGCGCCAAGCTGCGGAAGGAGGCGCTCAGGATCCGCGTCGGGGGACGAAGCGTGGCGTGGGCGAGCGCACGTCCCCTGGAGGAGCTGCGGGAGTGGCTCGACGGGCTGGAGCTGTCCGAGATGGAGGCGCGGATCGCCGAGACGATCCTGCGGGAGCTCCGGAGCCGCGTCGGCTTCCTGGTGGACGTGGGCCTCGGCTACCTCACGCTGGACCGGCAGACCCGCACCCTGTCCGGAGGCGAGGCCCAGCGCATCAACCTGGCCAACTCCCTCGGCTCGCAGCTCGTCGACACCCTCTACGTGCTGGACGAGCCGACGGTGGGCCTGCACCCTCGGGATACCGACGCGCTCCTGGGGCTCCTGACGCGGCTGCGGGACGGCGGCAACACCGTCGTCGTGGTGGAGCACGACCCCCTGGCCATCCGCCGTGCCGATCACGTCGTCGAGCTCGGGCCCGCCTCGGGTGAGAAGGGGGGAGAGGTGGTCTTCGAGGGGACGCCCGCGAATCTCGAGCGGCAGGAGACGCTGACCGGCTCCTACATGTCCGGCCGGGCGGAGATCCCCGTCCCGTCGAAGCGGCGGCGGGTGGACGGGGCCACGCTGAGCCTCCGGGGAGCGCGCCTCCACAACGTGCGCGGGGCGGACGCCGAGTTTCCGCTGGGCGCCATGACCGTGGTCACCGGCGTGAGCGGCTCGGGCAAGAGCACGCTCGTGCACGACGTGCTGTACCGGGCCCTCGAGCGCGAGCTGGGGTCGGGGGAGACGAGCGCCAAGGAGCACCTGGGAGAGGAGGTGGGGGCGTACGAGGGGCTCGAGGGCGTGAACCGGCTGGAGGAGGCGGTGCTCGTGGACCAGAGTCCCATCGGACGGACCCCCCGCTCCAACCCCGTCACCTACATCAAGGCGTGGGGCGAGATCCGCGACATCTTCGCGCGCCAGCCCCTGGCCCGGTCGAAGGACATGGACCCCGGGACGTTCAGCTTCAACACGACGGGCGGTCGTTGCGAGCACTGCAAGGGCGCCGGGCAGGTCGAGATCGAGATGATCTTCATGGCCGACGTCTACGTGCCGTGCGAGCACTGCCGGGGGACGCGGTACCGGGCCGAGACGCTGGAGGTGGAGTACAAGGGGCTCAACATCGCCCAGGTGCTCGAGCTGACCGTGGACGAGGCGATCCGCTTCTTCATCCGCGAGGACCGGCTGGGGAAGATCCTCTGGTATCTCCAGCAGGTGGGGCTGGGGTACCTCCGGCTCGGGCAGCCCGCCCCCACCCTGTCGGGCGGGGAGGCCCAGCGGCTCAAGATCGCCCGGGAGCTGGCCGGGACGTCCGGGAAGAAGGGGCGGAAGATCTACATCCTCGACGAGCCGACCACCGGCCTGTCGGGCGACGACATCCGGAAGCTGCTCAAGGTGCTCGACCGCCTGATGGACCACGGCCACACGGTGGTCGTGATCGAGCACAACCTCGACCTGGTCAAGACCGCGGACTGGGTGATCGACATGGGGCCCGGGGCGGGGGTCAGGGGTGGCGACCTCGTGGCCATGGGCCGCCCCGAGGACGTGGCCCGGGTGCCCGAGAGCCACACGGGACGGTATCTGCGGACGGTGCTGCCGGGGTTCGGCGGGGCCGCCGGCGCTGCGGGGACGGGGGAGGCGGTGGAGGAGAAGGGGGCGGCGTAGGACGCCGGCGCCGACGCAACGAAACCCGAGGAGGCGAAAGTGGACTGGGAAGCGATCGCGGCCATGATCACGTCGGTCGTGCTCTTCGTGGTCGTGGGAGCCGTGGTGCTCCTGCGGCCGCTCGCCAAGCGGCTGGGTGACCTGGCCGAGGCCTTCGTCCTGGACCGGCGCGAAGGCGTGCCGCGGCTCCGGGAAGAGTTGGAGCGGACCCACGAGCTGCTCCAGAGCCAGCGGGAGCGGGTGGCGCTGCTCGAGGAGCGGCTGGACTTCACCGAGGAGCTGGTGCGCGAGGCGTCCCGGGCGAAGCGGCTTGGGTCGGGGGACGAGGGGAGGGAGTAGCCTCGCCCTCGGCGCCCTCCCGGCCCCCCGTCCGGCGGCCGCCCTGCGCGTCCCGGGCTTCTATCGGAAGTTGAACGTGAATTGCTCCACGGCCGTGCCGAGGAAGAGGGCCGGGGGGCCCACGCTCGGACCGCCGGGTTGCCCCGGCTGCTGGAAGGCGCCCACCACGTGCCACTCGAATTCGTCGGTCACGAGGCACGACCCGACCGGCTCGTTCGCGAACGGGGGCTCCGGCACCGTCTCGGACAGAGGGCCGGCCGGGTGGATTCGCGTGATCTGCCCCTCACCCGCGGCCGAAGCCGTGAAGGTGTTCCGGGTCCGATCCCGCGGGCCGAGCGCCCCTTCGCCGGTCAGGTTGGAGAAGTCGGGGGGCGGTCCGAGGCTGAAGCCGGGCTCCTTGAACGTCAGGAGCCAGATCCGGTACGTCGCACCGGGGATCAGGTTTCGGAGGTGCAACGAAACGTGCGTTCCCGATTCCAGGCATTTCACCGAGATCGATCCCCTCACGGCGCTGAACTCTCCTGCCGTGACGTGATGACCGTCCGGTCCGAGGATCGGCAGACCGGTACGACGATAATAGAGAGGCGTCGCGGGACCGGCTGCGACGGGGACCACGGTCTCTCCGTCGGCGTCCACGGTCAGGGCCGTCACCACCAGGAGATCCGCGCTTGCCCTCGGCGGGGAAGCCTCCGAGGCGAACAAGGGAGCCGGGGCCACGGGCTCCGTTGCGGCGGGATTCGTCGGCCCTTCTCCTCCGCATGCGGCGGGAAGCGGCACGGCGCACGCGGCGATCATCCAGATGCTCGGCTTCCAGCGGCTTGTAGCCATGGTCCTGTCTCCGTATCCTGAAAAAGAGGATGTTCCGGTGCTCATTCCTCCTGCCGAGCACCGCTCTTCTGGGGCATCGGCCTCCACGGAGCCCGGGTCCCCGCCTCGGAAAACGAGAAATCGGCACGGATCGCGTCAGGCGCGCCGGACGTCGAGGGGGAGGAGGCCCCAACATCACGTCGGGAGGCGCCCGTCGTGCAGGATCCGCACAGCATCACGAGACTCCTCCAGGGGCTGCGGGATGGACGGGACGCGGCCATGGAGGAGTTGATCCCGCTCGTCTACGAGGAGCTGCACCGTACGGCCCGGCGCGAGCTCGCCCGTCGTCGTCCAGGTGACACGCTCGACACCTCCGCCCTCGTGCACGAAGCCTATCTGAAGCTCGCCGGCTCCGGTCGGCGGTCCTGGAACGATCGGGCCCACTTCTTCGCGGTGGCCGCCACGGCGATGCGGCAGATCATCGTCGACCATGCGCGAAGACGCAGGGCCGCCAAGCACGGAGGGAAGCTCCGCAGGGTCACCCTCGACGAGCGGCGGGTCGTGCCGGACCAGCAATCGGACGAGCTGGTGGCGCTCGACGAGGCCCTGGACCGGCTGGCGGAGCTGAACGCCCGGCTGAGTCAGGTCGTGGACTGCCGGTTCTTCGCCGGGCTGACCGTTCCGGAGACGGCCGCGGCCATGGGATGTTCGCCCCGGACCGTAGACCGCGACTGGAAGAAGGCGAAGGCCTGGCTCTACCGGGAGCTGAGCGGTGGCTGAGTCCATGGATCGGGACCGCTGGCGGGCCGTCGAGGAGGTCCTCGACGGGGCCCTGGACCTCCCGCCCGAGAAGCGGTCCGGGTACCTGGACGAGGTCTGCGCGGACGACGCGGACCTCAGAGACGAGGTCGAGTCCCTCCTGGAGGCGCACGAAGAGGCGGGCGACTACCTCGAGGTTCCTCCCGCCTCCCTCCAGTCCGTCCTCGCGGCACAGTATCGTCCCGGGCAACGCATCGGTCCCTACAGGCTCGTCAGGGAGATCGGACGGGGTGGCCTGGGGATCGTCTATCTCGCGGAGGACACCCGGCTGGGCCGACGGGCGGCGCTCAAGCTGCTCCCCGCGTCCAGAACCTCGGATCCGGAAGCCCGAGCCCGCTTCGAGCGTGAGGCCCGGGCCGCATCGGCGCTGGACCATCCCAACATCTGCACGATCTACGAAATGGGCGAGGCCGAGACGGGGGATCCGTACATCGCCATGGCCTACGTTCGAGGCGAGTCCTTGAGGGACCGGATCGCCCGCGGCCCACTACCGCTCTCCGACGCGGTCGATATCGCCGTTCAGACCGCACGCGGCCTCGCGTTCGCGCACGCCCACGGGATCGTGCACCGGGACGTGAAGCCCGCCAACCTGATCGTCACGCCCGGGGGCCAGGTCGAGATCGTCGACTTCGGCCTGGCGAAGGGAAGAGGGGCCCCGACGTTGACCCGACCCGGTGTCACCCCAGGCACCGTCGCCTACATGAGCCCGGAGCAGATCCGGGGCGAGGCGGTGGACCACCGCACCGACATCTGGGCGCTGGGCGTGGTCCTGTACGAGATGATCACGGGTCGGGAGCCATTCCGGGGGGA
>JASFUL010000167.1:0-9890 GCA_050050315.1 Gemmatimonadota bacterium | reverse complement strand
CACGACGTCTCCTACCACCGGCAGGCTCTCGCCGAGCTCGAAGGAGCGCTGCACGAGCCCCTTCGTCGCCACGTCCAGCGCCAGCACGGACGTCGCCACGCCCCCCACCAGGAGCGGCTTGTTCACGACCCCTCCGGCCCGCGCGAGAGCCCGATCACCACCTCCAGCCCGTCCAGATCCACGTCCCGGGTGGCTTCGAAGCCGTCGGGGGCCGCCTCCGCACCGTCCTCGCCGACCTCCATTCCCACCGCGAGGGTCTCGCCGGTGATGAAGTCGCGCCACGCGTGCGCCGCCCTGCGGACGTCCTCGGGGCCGAAGACACCGAGGTCGATCCGATCCGTGATCTCGAGTCCGGCGTCGCGGCGGAGGCGCTGGATGCGGTTCACGAGCTCCCGGGCCAGGCCCTCTTCACGTAGCTCTTCGTCGAGGGTCGGGTCGAGGGCGGCCGTATGCCCCCCCTCGCTCCGGACGACCAGGCCCCCTCGGGGTTCCTCCGCCACCTCGAGATCGTCGGGTCCCAGGACGTGTCGCTCGCCCGCGACCTCGATCGCCACCTCCCCGCCCTCCCGGAACGCCGCCAACGCCTCCCCGGGAAGGGCCCGGATGGCGGCCGCCGCCTCTTCGGAGTGCCTCTGGAAGCGCGGACCCAGCGAACGGAAGTTGGGCTTGCCGACGAGCTGGACCAGCTCCGCGGCCGAGCCGAGAAAGCTCACCTCCTTCACGTTGAGCTCGTCCTTCACCAGCTCGAGGAGCTCCCCCCCGGGCTCGCCCCCGGCCAGGACCGCGTGAAGCGTACGGAGGGGCTGTCGCACGCGGATCTGGACTTCCTCCCGGGCGGCCCGCCCGAGGGACACCAGGGCGCGGACCGTCTCCATCGATCGCTCCAGCGCCTCGTTCCGGACGCCGACCCCCCCCGCGGCGTCCCCGATCTCGGGGAAGCGGGCCAGATGGACGCTGCCGCGCCCGAGGGCCCGGTGGATCCAGTCGGCCGTGAAGGGCGAGACCGGCGCGATCAGCAGGGCGACCGTCCTCAGCGCGTCCCACAGGGTCCGGAAGGCCGCGTCGCGGTCCTCGCGGTCGGTGTTGCCCCAGAACCGCGCCCTGCTCCGGCGGACGTACCAGTTGGAGAGGTCCTCCACCAGGAAGTCCCCTACGCTCCGGTAGGCCCGTGTCACCTCGTACTGCTCCAGCTCGGCCGAGATCTCCGCCACCAGCCCGTCGAGCCGGCTGAGGAGCCACCGGTCGAGCACCGGGCGCTCGGCGGGCGCCGGATCGGCGTCGGACGGCTCCCACGCCTCCGTCCGCGCGTAGAGCGAGAAGAAGCGGTAGGTGTTGAAGAGGGTGTCGAAGAACTTGCGGGCCGCCTCGTCGACCCCTTCGGGATCGTACCGCTTGGGCAGCCACGGGTTGGACGACGTGATCATGTACCACCGCACGGCGTCCGCCCCGCTCGAACCCACCGCCTCCCAGGGGTTCACGGCGTTGCCCCGGGACTTGGACATCTTCTGTCCGTCGGCGTCGAGGATCATCTCGTTCACGACGACGCTCCGGAAGGCCGTCCCCTTGCCGAGCATCGTGGAGATCGCGAGGAGGGAGTAGAACCACCCCCGCGTCTGGTCGATGGCCTCGCAGATGAAGTCGGCCGGAAAGTGCCGCTCGAAGGCCTTCCGGTTCTCGAAGGGGTAGTGCCATTGGGCGTACGGCATGCAGCCCGAGTCGAACCACACGTCGATCACCTCGGGCGCCCGGCGCATCGTCCCGGCGCACTCCCGGCAGTCCCACGCGTGCCCGTCGATCCAGGGTCGGTGGGGGTCGAAGTCGTCCGGCAGTCCACCGGCCCGCTCGGCCAGCTCGTCGAACGCGCCGATCCACTCGACGTGCTCGTCGTTCCGGTCGCAGACCCACACGGGCAGCGGGGTGCCCCAGTAGCGGTCCCGCGACAGGGCCCAGTCCACGTTGCCCCGGAGCCACTCCCCGAAACGCTTGTCGCCGATCTCGGGCGGGTGCCAGCGGACCGAGTCGTTGTTGGCCAGCAGCTCGTCCTTGAGGGTGCTGGTGGCCGCGAACCACGAGTCCCGGGCCATGTAGATCAGCGGCGACTCGCAGCGCCAGCAGTGTGGGTACGAGTGGACGGCCGTACCGAAGCGGTAGAGCCGGCCGGCGTCGTCGAGGGCGTCCACCAGCACCGAATCGGCGTCCTTCACGAACATCCCCCCCACCAGGGGCAGCCCCTCCCGGAACCTGCCCCCGTCGTCCACCGGACGGAGCATGGGAAGCCCGTGGCGCTTGCCGGCGGCGTAGTCGTCCGATCCGAAGGCCGGCGCCATGTGGACGATCCCGGTGCCGTCCTCCGCGCTGACGAAGTCCTCGACGACGACCGTCCACGCGTTTCCCCTCTCGTCCGGCTCGGGAACCACGTCCATGGGACGGCGGTAGCGGACGCCCGAGAGCTCGCTTCCGCTCCATCGCCGGATCACGGGTGGATCCCCGTCGACGACCGCCTCGAGGCGGGCCTCGGCCAGCACGAGGCGACGGCCGTCGACCCGCGGATCCTCGACCTCCACGTACGTCAGGTCGGGGTGCACCGCGAGCCCCACGTTCGCCGGCACGGTCCACGGCGTCGTGGTCCACACGACGAAGGTGCGACCTTCCGGGTCCGGCGAGCCGTCGTCCCCCAGCCACGGGCACAGGAAGGTGAGGGACGGGTCTTCGATCTCCTCGTATCCCTGGGCCACCTCGTGGCTCGAGAGCGCGGTGCCGCAGCGCGGGCAGTAGGGGACGCTCTTGTGGCCCCGGTACATGAGGCCCTTCTCGGCCAGGCTCTTGAGGACCCACCAGACCGACTCGATGTAGTCGGCGTGGAAGGTCACGTAGGGGCGGGAGTAGTCCAGCCAGTACCCGATCCGCTCCGAGAGCGACTCCCACTCCTCCTTGTACGTGAACACGGACTCGCGGCAGGCCTCGTTGAAGCGGGCGATGCCCACGGCCTCGATCTCCGGCTTGCCGCTGATCCCCAGCTTCCGCTCCGCCTCGATCTCGACCGGGAGTCCGTGGGTGTCCCACCCGGCGATCCGGGTGACGTGACGCCCCTGCATGGTCCGGTACCGGCACACCAGGTCCTTGATGGTCCGGCTGATGATGTGGTGCAGGCCAGGCTGGCCGTTGGCCGTCGGCGGTCCCTCGTAGAACACGAACGGCTCACCGTCGGCGGTGGCCTCGAGCGTGCGCCGGAAGAGGTCCTCCTCGCGCCATCGTTCGAGAACCTCCTCCTCCAGCGCCTGCAGGGAGTCGGGTAGCTCGGGATAGGTCATCGGGTCGTTCGTCCTTCGGTTCAGCCGGGCCCGATCCGCGCCACCACGTCCCGGATGATGCGGGTCAGGCGCGGCTGGGCCTCCATCGCCGTCTTGATGATCGTCGGCACGTCGGCCTCCTCGAGCGCGTCCGGGAGGCACGCGTCCGTGATGATGGTCAGCCCGAGGACGCGCATCGACATGTGCCGCGCCACGATCACCTCCGGCACCGTGGACATGCCCACGACGTCGGCGCCCATCCACCGGAGCATCCGGTACTCGGCGCGCGTCTCGAGGTTCGGCCCCTGGACGGCCACGTACACGCCCCGACGGAGCGGGATTCCCCGCTCGAGGGCGACCTCCATGGCCCACTCCTGGAGCTCCCGGTCGTAGGGCTCGGACATGTCCGGGAAGCGGGGGCCGAGCTCGTCCAGGTTCGGACCCGTGAGGGGGTTCTCGCCCAGCAGGTTGATGTGGTCGTCGAGCACCATGATGTCCCCGGGCCGCCAGAGGGGGTTCATCCCTCCGCTGGCGGCCGACACCACCAGGAATTCGGCGCCCAGGCGTCCGAGGAGCCTCACGGGGAAGGTGACCTGGCGGAGGTCGTACCCCTCGTACCGGTGGAAGCGGCCCTGGAGGACGGCCGTGGGCACGCCCTCGAGGCGGCCCATGAGGAGACGCCCCGAATGGCTCTCGACCGTCGGCTCCGGGAAGTGGGGGATCCCCGTGTACGGAATCTCGGTCTCCACGTCCACTTCGCCCGCCAGGGCGCCGAGCCCCGTCCCCAGGACGATCCCGACCCGCGGACGGAGATCCGTCCGGTGGCGGACGACTTCCATGGCGTCGTCCAGCCAGTCGAGGGTCGGGACACGTTCCTTCACGGTCACCGTCATTCCCGCACGCCCTCCTCTCCGGCTTCGTCGCCCGGCGACTCGTCGTCGTCACGCAGCATCGCGGGCACCCAGAGGTCCCCCCCGTGGGGCGGGCGCTCGTGCCGCTCCGGTAGCGGCCCGTCCCCGGGGGACTCGGCTTCCGCCGTCGGCGAGGGGTCCCCGGTCCGCGGATCGGAGGGCGGCTCGGGATCCGGACCGGCCGACTCGGCCAGCTCGTGGACGGGCGCGTCGAGGGGGGGGAGCGGCTCGCCCGCGTCGGACCAGATGTCGAGGTCGGCCGCCGCGACGTCCGGCTCTCCCAGGCTCCCGGAGTCCTCCACCCGCGCCTTCCCCGACTCCTCCTCGGTCCGCGACGGCTCGCGCTCGGTCGGGGCCGTCGCCTCGGGGGCTCCCATCGCCTCTCCCGCCCCGGAAACGGCGTCGGAGCGCGCCGAGCCCCAACCACCACCCAGCTCGAGCTCGACCTCGATGTCCTCGAGGGGTGCCCGCCCCTCCTCGACCTCCACCACGTCGAGCTCCCGCTCCAGGAGGGCGCGGAACGACTTGAGGAAGCGCAACCGCTTTCTCTCCAGGTCCTCGAGGGCCTTGCGGCGCTCCTTCACGTCGCCTTCCGCGTCGAGGACGATGCGCCTCGCCTCGCCCTCGGCCTCCTTGCGGATGAGCGAGGCCTCGCGCTCGGCCTGGGCCTGCACCTCCTCGCGCAGCTCCTGGGCGGTCACGAGAGCCTCCTGCACGGCGCGCTCCCGACCCTCCTGGGAGTTCACCTGCTCGAGGAGCCGGTCGGAGCGCTCGCGCAGCGTGATGTTCTCACGGACCAGCTCTTCCATCCGCTCGGCCACGAGGTCGAGGAACGTGTCGACCTCTTCCTGATCGTAGCCGCGGAGCACCTTGGCGAAGTCGCCCTTCTTCTTCCGGACGTCCAGGGGTGTCAGGTCGATCATCCGCTACTGTCCTCCGGGGGTTGTGCGCTCCGGCCCCGCGGCCGGGTCGCTTCTCACGGGCGCTCTCCGAAGAGAGCGGTCCCGATCCGTACCATCGTGCTGCCCTCCGAGACCGCGATCCGGAGGTCGTTGGTCATGCCCATCGAGAGCACCGTGCCGAAGTCCGGCCGGGCCTCCCGGATCCGCTCGCCGAGCTCGCGCAGTCGGGCGAACGTGCGGCGAAGGACCGCTTCGTCATCGGTGAAGGGGGCCATGGTCATCAGCCCGCGACTCCGAAGGCCAGGGAGGGCCGACGCCTCGAGCACCCGATCCAACGCCTCCTCGCCGTCGAACCCGTACTTGGCCTCCTCTCCGGACGTGTTCACCTGAAAGAGAACCTCCACCGGCGGCGCCCCCTCGTCCAGCACCCGGTCGATCCGCTCCGCCAGGCGGAGCGAGTCCACCGACTGGATGAGGTCCGCCGCGGCCAGGGCCCGGGGAGCCTTCCGGCGCTGGACGTGGCCGATCATGTGCCACCGGACGCCCTCCCGCCCCACGTCCGCCACCTTCGACTCCAGCTCGCCGACCCGGTTTTCGCCCAGATCCTCGATGCCGGCCTCGAGCGCCGCCCGCACGGCCTCGAGGGGATGGCCCTTCGTGACCGCCACGAGGGTCACGTCCGAGGCATCCCGGCCCGCCGCGTCCGCGGCCCCGGCGATGGCCTCCCGCACGCGCGGGAGCGTCTCCTTCAGCGTGTCGGCGTACATCGATCTCGATTCAGTCCGCATTCTACCGGTCCGCGCCCATGCTCCACAAACGAAAAGGCCCCGGCGGGAGCGCCGCCGGGGCCGATCCGAAGAGCCGCGCGCGCTCCGCTACCGCACCTGGAACGTAATGGGCAGGGAGATCCACACGGGGACCTTCTTGTCTCGGTTCATGGCCGCGGTGAACTCCATCACGTTGGCCACGGCGATCGCCGCGTCGTCCAGCTGCTGGTGCCCCGAGCTCTCGTTGATCCGGGTGTCGATCACCCTGCCGTTCTCGTCGATGAAGAAGTAGACGAGGACGCGGCCACCGATTCCGGCGTCGCGGAGCAGCGGCGGATACTCGCGCTCGAGTGCCCGCTGCACCTCGCGTTCGTTCACGAGCTTCGGCGCCACCGTGTAGGGCGTGAAGGTCGGCTGGGCCGCCAGGTCCTGACCCCCCTCCTCCGGCGGCGGCGGAAGGTCCTCCACCGGATTGCTCTCGAAGGTGGTCGGCGCGATCGTGATGTCCTCGTCGATCTGCGCCTCGGCGATGACCGGCTGGGCCGGACGGGCGATCTGCTCGGGCGGCGGCGGGATCTCGATCTCCGGCGGGAGCTCGACCGCCTCCATCTCCTCGGCGTTGTACGAGAAGTCCTCCGCCTGCATGTCGGGCCAGAAGGCGAAGACCATGAAGTGGAGGACCGTCGCGAGAGTCATCGAGCCCCAGAACCAGTTCCCGAACGACCGCTTGAAGCGATCGTTGGCGGTTTCGAGTTCCGTGAGGTCCTGACTCTCGGGTACGGCTTGAGCGTTCATCGTCTCACCCTCTGCGTGCGTTGCTCGAGCTCGGTGGCGAAGACGACGCGGACCACGCCCCCTTCCACCAGTTCCTTCTGTATCTGATCCATCGTGGCGTAGGGCACCTCCCGGTCGCCACGGATGGAGACGACCAGCCTGCGATCGGACTGCGCGTAGAGCGGACCCACGATCTCGGAGACCTGCTCCATCGGATACTGCTGGTCGTTGATGAAGATCGAACCGTTACGCTCGACCCAGATGTTCAGGATGTTCTTCTTCTTCTCGTCGATCTTCTTCGTGGCGGCCGCCTGGGGCCACGTGATGGGACGCTGCCGGTCCGTCCGGAAGACCGTCGTCACCATGAAGAAGATGAGAAGCAGGAAGGCGATGTCCGCCAGAGACGACGACGGGATCTCCGACGACGTCTTCGACTTACGCTCGAGACCGCCCTTTCGAATGGCCATCCGTCAGTTCCCCTCGAGGATCTGCAGCGAGATCTTGTCCGACCCCGCCGACTGGAGGGCATCCAGCACGTCGATCATGTACTTGTAGGGGGCGTCCGGATGGGTCTTCACCGCCGCGATCAGGTTGGGATTCCCGGCCACGTCCTGGCGCCAGATCCCTTCCACGTCGGCGGGCGAGACCTGCTGGATCTGCTGGCTCTCGCCCCGCTTGACCTCGACGATCCCGTTGGGCTGGACCAGGAGATGGAGGATGTTCTTCTGGCTGACCTGGACCTCCTCCGACTCCTCCGGGAGCACGATCGCCAGCCCCTTGTCCTTGGGGAAAACGGTCGTGACGAGGAAGAAGATGAGGAGGAGAAAGGCGATGTCGGCCATCGACGACGACGGAATCTCGTCGCTCACCTTCGCTCGCTTCTGGTTCAGTACCGCCATGGGGTCTCCGCCTGTCTGGGTCTGCCTGATCGTACAGGCGCCGTGTCGCCGGTGTTCCGCGGCCGGCGACGGCGGGCGCCGAGCCGCGGGGGGCCGGAGAATCCGACTCCTACGCCGGGCCGCCCTCCGCCCCGCCCGCCGGGGCCGACGGTGTCGCGCCCGCCGCATCGCGACGGGACCGGATGACCTCGAGCTCACCCCTCTTCTCCAGGTCCCACGCCAGGTTCAGGACACGCTGGGTGCCCTGCTCCATGTCGACGATGAGCGTGTCGATCCGCGTCACGAAGAAGTTGTAGCCGATGTTCACAGGGATCGCGATGACGAGCCCGGTCGCCGTCGTCAGGAGCGCCACCTTGATCCCGCCCGCGACGAGGCTGGGATCCACGTCCCCGGCCCGCTCGATGGCCGCGAACGCCAGGATCATACCCGCCACGGTGCCGAGGAATCCCATGAGGGGAGCCACGTTGGCGATGGTGGCCAGGATCACCAGGCCCCGCTCGAGGAAGCCCAGCTCGATGGTGCCCGTCGTGCTGATGGCCTGCTCGAGGGCCCCGGCCTTGATCCTTCCCTGGCGGATGCGCCGCAGCCCCGCCAGCAGGATGGCGGCCGTCGGACCGGGGGTCTCCGCCGCGATGCGGATGGCCTCGTCGAGCCTTCCCTCCCGGGCGACCTCCTCCACTTCGGTGAGCACCGTCTTCGTACTCTTGTGGGCCGCCCAGAGGGTCCACGCCTTGGCGATGATCACTCCCACCCCGATGAGGGAGCAGAGGACCAGCGGGTACATCATGAGGCCGCCGTCGGCGAAGAGCGTCGTGAGCTGGTACTGTGCGTTCAAGTGCCTGGGCTCCTCGGTTCGGGTCACCGCCACGCGTCCCGGCGGCTTCTCCGGGGTGTAGACGCGGGAATCTACCGGGTCCTTCCTCGGCGTGTCAACGCGCTTTCCCCTTCTCTTCTACGCCGGACGGGCCCGCTGCTTTCGGCTTCTCCTCGCCCCCCCGGGGGGGATCGCGGAAGGGTCAGCCGGCACCGAGGGCCGTCCGCTGGGGAAGGGCGCCCAGCAGCATCTCCCTCAGCCGGTCCGGCTCGACGTCGCGCTCCAGGCGGCCGCCCTGGGCCACGGAGACCCGGGCCGTCTCCTCGCTGACGACGATCACGACGGCGTCGGTCTCCTCGCTGAGACCGATGGCCGCCCGGTGGCGCGTCCCCAGCGACTTGTCCGGGACCGAGTACTGGGTGAGGGGGAGGATGGCCCCGGCCGCCTTGATCTGATCCCCGGCCACGAGCACCGCGCCGTCGTGGAGGGGCGAATAGGGGGTGAAGATGGTGGTCAGTATCTCCTTGGAGACGCGCGCGTCGAGGGAGCTTCCCGTCTGGGCGTACTCGTCCAGCCCCACCTCGCGCTCGATGGCGATGATCGCCCCGATCTTGGAGCGGGCCAGCTGCTCCACCGCCTCGACGATCTCGTCGGCGACCTCGCTCTCCTCCAGGCGCTGGAACACCCGGAACATGCGGCTCTGGCCCAGGCGCGCGAGGGCGCTCCGGAGCTCGGGCTGGAACACCACCAGCGCGGCGATGGCGCCGTACTGGAAGAGGTATTCCAGGATGCGCCGGATCAGGGTGAACTCGAGGATCCGCGACGCGAGGTAGACGAAGACCAGGAAGAAGACCCCGAGCAGCATCTGCATGGCCCGGGTGCGCTGGATGAGGAGGAGGAGGCGGTAGAGGAGAGCCGTCACGATGAGGATCTCGACCAGGTCTCCCCAGCCGGGTCGCAGCAGCTCGAGCTGTTGGACGATCCTCTCCACCGTTACCCCGCCTTACGTTCCCGCGAGTCCAGGAAGCTCCCGGACGCCCTTCGGGCGAGCGCTCGTTCCAGCCGACCCGAGCGTCACGACCGCGCCGTCGTCATCGCGTGCGCGACGGCGAGGGCGTGGGCCGCCGGCCTCACGTCGTGGACCCGGAAGATCCGGGCTCCCCCCAGGTAGGCCAGGGCGCACGCGGCCGCCGTGCCCACGTCCCGCTCGCGGGGAGGCACCCCGAGGACCTCGCCCAGGAACCGCTTCCGACTCGGTCCCACCATCACGGGACGGCCCAGCGCGGCCAGCTCGGACAGGCGGCGCAACAGCACCAGGTTCTGCTGGCCCGTCTTGGCGAAGCCGAATCCCGGATCGACGACGATCCGCTCCGCCTCGACGCCCCCGGCCCGGGCGCGCTCGAGGGCGCGGCCGAGCTCCCCGACCACCTCCCCGACCAGGTCGCGGTAGTCCGTCCGCTCGTCCATGTCGCCGGGAGTTCCACGCATGTGCATCAGCACCAACCCGGCCCCGCTCGCGGCGACAACCTCGGC
>JASFUL010000166.1:0-9901 GCA_050050315.1 Gemmatimonadota bacterium | reverse complement strand
ACGGGAACGGATCCCGGAGACGTACGAGGGGGTCGGCAACGTCGTGGAGCCCATGGGCCAGTGGCTCCGAGCCGGCGTCGGCAGCCTCTGGTGGATCCTGATGAGCGGGGTCGTTCTCGTGCTCCTCATCGGCTGCGCGAACCTCGCCAACCTCCTCCTCTCCCGGGGAACCAACCGCCGGGCGGAGTTCGCCGTGCGGAAGGCGCTCGGAGCGGGCGAGGGACGCCTGGTCCGCCAGGCGCTGACGGAGAGCGTCGTGCTGGCCGTGGGAGGAGGGGCGTTGGGGATCCTGGTGGGCGCCTTGCTCCTCGACCTGCTCCTGGCCTGGATGCCCGGCGGGGTGCCCCGGGCCGAGTCGGTCGGCATCGACCCGGGCATCCTCGTCTTCACCCTGGGCGTGTCCGTCGCCGCCGGCCTCCTCTTCGGCACGCTCCCCGCCCTGAGGGCGCGGCGCGACGTCATCGGTCCGAGGCTGCGCCGGGGCGGGAGGACGGACCGGGCCAGCCGCGCCCTCGTCGCGGCGGAGGTGGCGATGGCCGTGATCCTGCTGGCCGCCGCCGGGCTCATGGCCCGGAGCTTCCTGGCCTTGAAGGCCGAGAACCCGGGCATCGCCACGCGGGACCGGCTCGTGTTCCCCGTCTCGCTCCCGGACGAGCGACCCGCCGAGGCGCGTCAGGCCTTCTTCCGGGACCTCGAGGCCCGCCTGGAGACCCTGCCCGGGGTGGCCTCGGCGGGTGTGGTGTCCACCCTTCCGGTGGTCGACTTCACGCCGGGCGCCTGGGTCAACGAGCCCGGCGCGACGCACGAGGGCTCGGACCGCCCCGGGGCGAAGTACCAGGTGGTGAGCCCCGGCTACTTCGAGACGGCGGGCCTCGAGCTCCTCCGGGGCCGTCTCCTCACGCGTGACGACGGCGTCGGGGGCACCCCCTCGGTGCTCGTCAGCCAGGCCGCGGCGGAGGAGCTCTTCCCGGGCGAGGACCCGATCGGCAAGCGCTTCGACCTCGGTCTCGAGGGGGACATCGCACCCCTGTCCACCGTGGTCGGGATGGTCGGCGACGTGAAGCTGAACGGCCTCGACGAGCCGGCGCCCGGGGCGGTCTACGCCGTCCAGGAGCTCATCCCGTGGTGGCGGGGCTACCAGGTCGTGCTCCGGCTCGAGCCGGGCGCGCCGGCCCCCGCGGGCGTCCGCGACGTGGTCCGCGGCCTCGACCCGGACGTCCCGTGGCTCGGCGTGCGTCGGTTGGACGAGGTGTTCGTCCAGGCTCTCGGCGGGCGCCGAGACACCATGCTCCTCTTCGGCCTCCTGGGCCTGGTGGCGCTCGTCATGGCCGCGGTGGGCGTCTTCGGCGTCCTGGCCTACCTCGTGGGGCGCCGCACCCGCGAGATCGGAATCCGCATCGCCATCGGTGCCGACCCGGGCTCGGTACGCGCCGGAGTCCTGCGCCAGGGGATGGTGCCCGTGGGCGGCGGGATCCTCGTGGGCCTGGTAGCCACGGCGGGCCTCGGGCGCTTCCTGCAGAGCCTCGTCTTCGGCGTGGAGCCCCTGGACGCGCCGACCCTCCTGGGCGTCACCGTGCTCCTCGCGGGCGTCGCCGCGGCCGCCATCTACGTCCCGGCGCTCCGGGCGTCCCGGGTCGACCCGGTCCGGGCGCTGGAGGTCGAGTAGCGGCCCTTCAGAAGCTCAGCCGCAGTCCGATCATGCCCTGGACGTACTCCTCCACGCCCGCGTCGATCGGGAGGTGCAGGAGCAGCTCCGGCGCCCCCGGGAGTCGGGTGGGCGACAGCAGGAAGGTGATCGTGTGGCTCGAGCGCTGCTCGAAGCTCGCCGCCGGTCCAGTGGCCCGGGCCGTGCCGTGGAACTCGGTGCCCACGTCGAAGGAAGCCGCGGGGCGCAGCCTCACGAAGAGGCCGTAGCGCACGTCCAGATCGGTGGTCGAGCCGGCTCGGGGGAACAGGACGAGCCCGCCCACCCTGAGGCCAATGACCCCCTGGGTGCCGAGGGGCCTGCGGGCGACCCCGGTCACGGCCGCCGTCCAGCGGGGACGCGTGAAGCGCTCCCGCCGATCCCGGTCGGACAGGATGGCCACGTCGGTGGCGTAGTCGTCGTCTCCCTTCTCCCACCGTAGCGGAAGGCCCACCACGAGCTCGGCCTCGAGCAGAGACGGGCCCTCCACGGTGACCCCCAGCGCGGGCCTCGCGATAGTGGTGCTCGACGACCTCCTCCCCGCCGTGGCGTGGGCCACCGCCACCTGGCCCGTGAGCGCCGCCCGCTCCGCGAGGGGCAGGCTGACCCTCGCCTCCAACACCGACGTGAGGGTCCCGTAGTTCCCGCCCATGAAGGGCTTGGCCAGCTCCAGCGCCACCGAGGGATGGTGGGTGGGAATGAGGCGGTAGTACTGGCCGGCCAGGGGTCCCGGCGAGAGGAAAGAGGACAGGCACAGGCCCACCCGGAGAACCGTCACTCGTGCTTCCGACATCCGGATCGTGGTCCGAAGGAGAACGCTGGCCGCCGGCGGCCCGGAGGCTCGGCCCCACCGTCGAGATCTACGCCCCTCCCCCGGTCCAGTTACGCGGGGGGAGGTCGGCGTCGCCGTGGCCCTGGAATGGAAAGACGCGCGGCCTCGCGACGTAGGGTCCGACGATGGGAGAATCCCGGAGTCACACCCTCGGCCCGGCGGACGGTCCCGCCGGCCCGTCCCGGACGGGAGGTCGAGAGCCATGGTTCGACGATCGCTCGTGCTCGCCCTCGCCCTGGCCACCCCCGCAGGCTGCCGGGGGCCCACCGACCCCCTCGATCTGGTCACCCGGGAGGGCGAGGGAGTCCTCGGGGCCTGGGTCCACTCCGGCTTCTTCAACCGGACCTACTACCTCCACACGCCTCCCGGCATGACGGAGGAGGGCAGCTATCCGCTGCTCATCGTCCTGCATGGCGCGGGCGATACCGGCGCCTCGTTCCACGCCCGCATCGACCCGGACCGGGTCACGGACGCCGCCGGCCTGGTGACCGTGTTCCCCGACGGCATCGGGAACACCTGGACCGTCGGATGTGGTCCTTGCACCCCGGCAGGGGCTCGGGGCGCCAACGACGTGGTGTTCCTCCACACCCTCGTCCGTCAGCTCGCAGAAGGACTTCCCGTCGACACCGGCAGGGTGTTCGTGGTCGGCTTCTCGCAAGGAGGGCAGCTCGCCCAGCTCTACGGGTGCCATAGCGAGTCGCCTCCGGCGGGCATCGCCAGCGTCGCCGGCCTCCTCTACAGGGGAGTCGCCGAAGGGTGTGCGCCGGCGGCACCCTTCCCCGTGGCGTTCGTGCACGGCGACCGGGACCCCGTCATGAGCTACCACGGATTCGGCCCCGAGGCCAGCATCCTCTCCCTGCCCGAGAGCGTGGACGTCTGGCTGGGGCGGATGGGCTGCGACTCCACCCCCGCGGAGTCGCGCACGCCCGACCGGGTGGGCGACGGGACGCGCGTCCTGACGCAGAGCTACGCCGAGTGCGAGGGGGGCGGACCGGTCGAAGTGTACACCGTGGAGGCCGGAGGCCACACGTGGCCCGGGAGGACCGGTCCCTGGCCCCTCTTCACGGGACGGCACAGCCGGAATCTGGACACCACGGCGCGACTGGTGGAGCTGCTCTTGTTCGACTGAGCCATCTGGTGACTTGCGCATTGGCCAAGTCAGACCTAGTATGTAACCATATGATTACATACGATCGCGAGGCGGTGTTCGACGCGCTGGCCGACGGTACGCGCCGCCGGATCCTCGATCTGCTGAGCGTCGGCGAGCGCCCCGCCGGAGAGATCGCCGACTCCTTCGACATCAGCCGCCCCGCCGTCTCGCGGCACCTGCGGAAGCTGAGACGGGCCGGACTCGTGGAGCGGCGCAAGGAAGCGCAGTGGCGCGTGTACCGTCTCAATCCCGAGGCGCTGAAGGAAGTCGACCGCTGGATGGAGAAGTACCGGGTCTTCTGGGCCGCCCGGATGCACGACCTCAAACGCTACGTGGAGGAGTCCCCATGACCGACGGATGGACCTACGAGTACTCGTACCCGATCCCGGGCGAGGCCGCCCGGCTCTTCGCCGCCCTGACCCGCGAGGAGGAGCTGGAACGCTGGTTCGCCGAGCACGCCCGCATCGACGCCCGGGAGGGCGGCGACTTCGCGTTCTGGGGGCGCCACACGGTGGGAACGCCCGCCGAGGGCGAGGCCGGCGGGACGATCACGGCCTTCGAGCCCGACCGGCAGTTCGGCTTCGAGTGGGAGATGCTGGGGGCGCCCTCCACGGTCACGATCGACCTCACGCCCGAAGAGACGAAGCGCGGTCCGGCCACGCGGGTCGCGATCCGACAGGAGTTCGAACGGATGTTCGAGCGCCCCCGCGCCCGGGAGATGGTGGACGACTGGTGGCGTTTCAACGTGGGCAACCTCATGGCCCACACGGCGGAGGGGAGGGATGTCCTCCGGGTGGACTTCGATGACCCCAGCCCGGAGATCCGCCTCTCCATGCACATGAAGGCCCCGCCGGAGAAGGTCTTCCGGGCCCTGACCGAGCCCGAGGCTCTGAACCGGTGGATGGGGAAGGACGCGTCGGTGGACCTCCGGGAAGGAGGCGCGTGGGACCTCGGCTGGCCCGCCCCCGAGGGGTACGAAGGACCCGGCATGACGATCGTCGAGCTCGTGCCGGACCGGAAGCTCAGCATCACCTGGCCGGACTGGCGCGGCGACACCTCGGTCCCCACCCAGACCGTCACGTGGGAGCTCGAGCCCGCGGAGGACGGGACCCTGGTGACGCTGACCCACGCCGGCTTCGTGCGGGCCGTCGACCTGAGCGACTACCCGTTCGGCTGGGGACACTTCCTCGGCCAGCTCAAGGACGTGGCCGAGAGCCTGTGAGGGCGTGATGCGAAGCCCCCGGCGAGCGGGTCGCCGGGGGCTTCCGTATCTCAGCCGCCTCCGCCTTCCGGCATCAGCAGGCCTCCCATCCCCCTCACGCGGGCCTCCAGCGCCGCCAGGTCCTCGAGCAGGCGGTCGATCTCCGGACGCAGCTCGGCGAGGTCCTCCCCGGCGATCCGGAGCTGCTCGCGCTGTTGACCGGTGGGGGCCGAGGTGGCGTTGAAGGACGAGTAGAGCACGGTTCCCGCACGGCCGCTGATGGACGGAGGCGTCTCGAACTGCCTCCGGGCCACGCTTCCGTCACCCTGGAGCTCGATCATCAGGTCGGCCGCCCGCAGCTCGAGCTGCCGGGCCTCGGCCAGGGCGCTGGTCGGCAGCGTCGGCGAGCGCTGGATGGCCGTCTTCAGGTCGACCAGCCGCTCTCCGATGTCCTGCATCTGCCGCGAGGCCACCCGGACGCGTGCCATGAGCGCGTCCGCCTCCTGCTGGAACGCGAGTAGCGCGTCGCGGTCGTCCGTGGCCAGGATCGCGTTGTTGAGCGGGACCACCTGGAACGACACCGGACCGGCCAGCTCCGTGGTCACCCCGTCCACGACCCTGGACAGGGACACCCTGTACGTGCCGGGCGCGACGAAGGGTCCGTCCTGGCCGTCGTCGAACGGGTCGAAGTCCCCGCTCTCGTCCACGGGGCTCTGAGACGCGTGCCGGAGGTTCCAGGCGACGCGTCGGATCCCGGTTCCGTCCCGGGCCGGGACACGACGCACGATGTCGCCTCCCTCGTCGGTGACGGTGAAGATCAGGTAGGGATCCTCCTCCCGGTCCTCGGCCCGCATCTCTTCGAACGTCGGGTACTGGACCGGCTCACCGGCCTCCCGCGCCTCGCGCTCCGCCTGGCGGCGGGCCTCCTCGCGGGTCTGGACGTCCTCCCTCACGTAGTACGTGAAGACCGCCCCGAAGGGCGGATTGTCGGCCCAGAAGTAGTCGGCGCCCTGCTCGCCCCGCTGGGGGTTCTGCTCGATGAAGAGGAGCGCGTCCCTCACCGGGAAGATGTGGGCGTCCTCCGCCAGGAGCTCGGGCGTGGCGTTCCGGAGGGGCGCGTAGTCGTCCAGCACCCAGAAGCCCCGCCCGAAGGTGGCCAGCACGAGGTCGTTCTCCCGCTCCTGGATGGCCAGGTCGCGCACGGCGATCGGCGGCAGGCCGCTCAGCTCGATCCACCGCTCGCCCCCGTCCCTCGTGAAGTAGGCCCCGAACTCGGTCCCCGCGAACAGCAGGTCGGGCTCCACGGGATCCTCGGCGATGGCGTACACGCTGCCCCGCTCCGGGAGGTCACCGGCGATGGAGGTCCACGTGGCTCCGCGGTCCGTGGACTTCAGGAGATAGGGCTGGAAGTCGCCGTTCTTGTGGTTGTTGAACGCGGCGTAGACCGTGTTGGCGTCGTGGGCCGACGCCAGGACCATGTTCACGTACGTCCGGTCGGGCACGCCCGGGAACTGCTCGTGGCGGGTCCACTCGCCGCCGGCGTCGTCGGTCACCTGGACCAGCCCGTCGTCCGTGCCCACGTAGATCAGGTCCTCCTGCACCGGGCTCTCGGTGATGGTCACGATGTTGCCGTAGATCGTGGTGGAGGCGTTCTTGCCCACGGCATCCATGCCCCACACCCGTCCCATCACGGGGATCTCGTTCCGGTCGATCTGTCGGCTCAGGTCCCCGCTGATGGCGGTCCAGCTCGAGCCCCGGTCGTCGCTCCGGAAGAGCTTGTTCGCGGCGAAGTAGAGGCGGGTGTGCGAATGGGGGCTGATCAGCAGCGGGGCGTCCCAGTTCCAGCGGAGCGCCTCGCCCTCCCCCGTCGGCTGGGGCTGGATGAAGACCGACTGCCCGCTCCTGCGGTCGTAGCGCGACAGGTTCCCGTACTGACTCTGAGCGTACACGATGTCCGGGTTCTCCGGGTCGACGGCGCTCTCGAAGCCGTCCCCGCCGTTCGTCACGATCCAGTCGGAGTTGGCGATGCCGTCGTCGGCCAGCGTCCGGGACGGGCCGCCGAGCGACCAGTTGTCCTGCGTGCCGCCGTAGACGTTGTAGAAGGGCGCGTCGTTGTCGAGGACGACCTTGTAGAACTGCGTGACGGGCAAGTTGCGCTTGAAGTGCCAGCTGGCCCCGTCGCTCCACGTCTCGTACACGCCGCCGTCCCCGCCGATGAGCATGTGCCGCGTGTCGTCGGGGTCGATCCAGAGGGCGTGGTCGTCGACGTGCCGGTGTGGGTTGGGGAAGCGCTGGATCGTGCGGCCGCCGTCCGTCGTGACCCGGGTGTAGGTGTCGATGGCGTACACCTTCTGGGCGTCCACGGGGTCGCAGGTCAGCTCCTGGTAGTAGTTCCCCC
The DNA here is from genome assembly GCA_050050315.1 of Gemmatimonadota bacterium. Classification (GTDB taxonomy): domain Bacteria; phylum Gemmatimonadota; class Gemmatimonadetes; order Longimicrobiales; family Gaopeijiaceae; genus JASFUL01. Next base: position 2,636 of record JASFUL010000166.1, on the reverse strand, counting down.
GGCTGGTCCAGTCGTTGACCTTGCGCCAGCTGGCCCCCCGGTCGGTCGAGCGGTAGAAGCCGCCTGCGTCGTACTGCGCCTCGACCACGGCGTAGACGTAGTCCGGGTTGGCGGGCGAGAGGCAGAGCCCGTAGCGGCCCGTGTCCACCGAAGGGAGCCCCCGGGTCAGCTCCTCCCACGTCGCGCCCCCGTCCGTCGTCTTGTAGAGCCCCGACTCCGGTCCGCCCGACACGAGCGTCCACACCTTCCGCTGCCGCTGCCAGGCCGCCGCGATCACCACGTCCGGGTCGCGGGGGTCCATGACGATGTCGGTGACGCCGGTGTGCTCGCTGATGTCCAGGACCTTCTCCCAGCTCTCGCCGCCGTCGGTGCTCTTGTACAGCCCCCGCTCGCCCCCCGAATTCCACAGGGGACCCTGGGCGGCGACCCACACGACGTCCGAGTCCCGGGGGTCGACCAGGATCTCCCCGATGTGCTGGGAGTCCTCGAGGCCCATGTGGGTCCAGGAGCCACCGCCGTCCTCGGACTTGTAGACGCCGTCGCCGTAGGCCACGCTCCGCTGGGCGTTGTTCTCACCCGTCCCAACCCACACCACGTGGGGGTTGTTCGGGTCCAGTGTCACCACCCCGATGGAGTACGAGTCCTGGCCGTCGAAGACGGACCGGAAGGTCACGCCGTGGTCCTCGGTCTTCCATACGCCGCCGCTGGCGGTGGCCACGTAGTACTCCGAGGGGTTCTCCGGATTGACGGCGAAGTCGGCGATCCGGCCCGAGGTGAGGGCGGGGCCGATCTCGCGTAGCTGGAGGCCGCCGAAGGTGGAGCGAGAGTAGTCCTGGGCGGCCAGGGGCGCAGCCACGACGGACAGCGCCATCAGCGCCAGGAGGGAGCGAAGAGTCCTCATGGTCACCCGTCCCGCTGAGGTCGATTCGTGGGTTGCCACACCGATGGTGTGCCTGCTCAACCTCGCCCCAATGGCAGGTGGATTCCAGGGGTCGGAGGCAGCGCGGTCCCGGAACGAAGGGTCGGTGCGTGGGCCGCGCCTTCCCGGCTCGTGGAGCGGACCGGTCCCCCCGACCGCCCGGACGTCGCGGGGCTCGCATGCCGACAACGCGAGAAGGGGGAGCGACGTGGCACCGGGCCCCACCCCCGGAGCGGACCCGGTGACCGCGGGGGCCCGACACGCCGCCGGGTCGGCCCATCCCCTCTGAGCGGGGAAGAGGGCGACGGGGCGGCGGCCATCGACCGTCGGGTCGCGATCCTACCCGCTGAGCGGGGAGCAACGCGACGGCAGCTTATGAGCAAGCGGCACGGTTGCGATCTCACGGACCCAGGGTGCGTCGGCGCCCCCGCGACGGCCGCTGGCTGGCCTACGGGTGCGGGATCGGGCCGTCCGTGGCCGGGGGATGGTGCATCCGCCCCGCAGGACCCATTCTGCCTCCCGATCGCGCACCCCCGCAGCCGTTTCCGGAGGCATCGGTTCCATGAAGGCCACGCGCTGCTCCGTCCGCTCCGCCCTCCCGCAGCTCCTCCTCCGGCTCTCCCCGCTCTTCGCTCTCGCCGGGGCGCCCGGTACCGCCCGGGCCCAGGGCACGGCCGACCTGCTCCCCGCCGACGCGCCGCTGCGTCAGTCCGACCTCACCTTCGAGACCGCGGGACCTCCGCAGCCCGTCACGCTCCGTGACGCGTCCCGGGACGACCGCTGGCTGGGGCTCGGCGTCCGCGACGTCCGCTGGGCCCCCGACGGCGCCCGCGTCTACTTCCGCTGGAACCGACGGCCCGAGCCGGGGCAGGACCCGGAGGCCGACCCCTGGTTCGCGGCAGACCGGGACGGGCGGACCGTGGAGGAGGTGGCGGACGGAGAGCTGGAGTCCATCCCGGGCGCCTCCGTCGCCTGGAACGAGGACGGCACCCGGGCCGCGTGGGTCCGGGACGGTGGCCTCTACCTGTGGGACGGCGGGGCCGAGAGCGACGACGAGCCGGCCGGCCCCGGGCGGACGCGCCTCCTCTTCCGGGGCGCCGATACGCCCAGGGACATCCGCTTCCGGGGGGACGGCCTCGACTTCCTCCTGGGCGAGGACCTGCACCGATGGGAGCGGGCTACGGGCGCCATCCGCCGCCTCACGCGCCGGCACCCCGTCCCCGGGGAGGAGAGCGCCCTGGACCGGTGGCTCGGGGAGGAGCAGCCCCGCCTCTTCGAGCACGTGCGGGAAGAGCGCGAGCGGGCGCAGGCGGCCGAAGCCCGCGAGCGCCGCGCCACGCCGGCGCCGTCCCAGCCCATCCCCGTGGCCGAGGGCGAGCGCATCGACCAGATCCGGCTGTCGCCGGACGAGCGCTGGCTGATCTTCCGGGTGCGTCGGCCGGCGGGCGACACCGGCTCCACCGAGTACATGGCGTACGTGACGGAGAGCGGCCGGACGGAAGCCCGGCGCGCCCGGGACCGGGTGGGGGCGCCCCTGGACCGGTATCGCCTCGGCGTGATCCCCTACGATCCCACCGTCGACCCCGACAGCATCCCGGTCCGCTGGGTGGAGCTCGAGGAGGCGGGCGAGCGAGGCGTGATCCCCCACGGGCCCGATTGGAGCCCCGACGGCCACCGGGCGCTCGTCGTCGTGAGCAGCCAGGACCATCACGACCGC
>JASFUL010000165.1:0-9943 GCA_050050315.1 Gemmatimonadota bacterium | reverse complement strand
CACGCGGTGGAAGGGGAGCCGGCAGGCGCGGGCTGGTGGTCGTCGGCGGACGAGGAGCTCCGCCGGGCCGCCCGCTTCATCGCCGCCCAGGGCAGGCTCCCCGAGGCGCGGGCGGTCCGCAGCGTCTACGGCGGCGCCCTGGCCCAGACGCCGGCGTCGCCCCCCTTCTACGGCGTGGACGGGGAAGGGTGGAGGGTCGCGACGGAGCGGGCCCCCACCGACGCCGAATGGGACGACCTGCGCTTCGCCTGGGCCGCCGTCTTCGGGGTCAAGTCCAACGCCATCCTGCTGGCCCGGGACGGGGCCACGTTGGGAGTAGGGGCGGGTCAGATGAGCCGCGTGGATTCGTCGAAGATCGCGGTGCGCAAGGCGGGGGACGCCGGCCTCGAGCTGGAGGGCGCGGTCCTGGCTTCGGACGCGTTCTTCCCCTTCCGGGACGGCGTGGACGCCGCCGCCGAGGCGGGGGTGAAGGCGATCGTCCAGCCGGGGGGGTCGGTGCGGGACGAGGAGGTGGTGGCGGCCGCCGACGAGCACGGCATCACCATGGTCATGACGGGTCGGCGGCTGTTCCGCCACTGATCGGGGGATCGGTCGGAGCGTCGCCTCCGTCCTCCTCGGAGAGGATGCGGGCCACGGCGGCCCTCATGGCCGGCGGGGCGAAGTAGCCGTAGACCCGGTGGCGAACGGTTCCGTCGGCGTCGAGGATGAACGTCGTCGGGAGTCCGGGCACACCGCCGAAGGCGGACTCCACGGCCCGGTCGGCCATCGCCACGGGGTAGGTCACCCCCCTCTCCCGGAGGAACGCGTCGACGGCGGCTCGCCCGCCCCGGTCCATGGAGAGTCCGAGCACCACCACGCCGTCGTCCCTTCGTACCTCCCACAGGGACTGGAGCGAAGGCACCTCGATCCGGCACGGGGGGCACCACGTGGCCCAGAAGTTCACGATCACCACCCGGCCGCGGAGGTCGTCGGAGCGGAGGGTGTCGCCCTCGAGCGTGGTCACGGCGAAGGTCGGCGTGGAGCCTTCGGCGGGATGCGCCCCGGGCAGCCGCAGCCCGGTCAGGGCCGAGAACTGGGGTGCGAGGCGGACGGCCAGGAAGGCGAGCACCGCGACCCACAACAGTCGCTCGCCCCATCGGAGCCAGGGGCGCCAGCGGGGTCGCGGTTCAGCGCTCATGCTCGGCGGCGAGCGGGTGCCGTGCTTCGTGCGCCTGGGAGCGTGCGCTGCCCCTGGGAAACATGAGGCCCACGACGACGGCCAGGAACGCGACGGCGGCCCCGCTCAGGTAGACGGCGTGCAGACCCTGCGCGAGCGCTCCCCTGAGCGCGGAGAGTGCGGCGGCGGGCACCTGCTGGCGGAGCTCCGGGTTCAGCGCCACGTTCGGGTCCAGTCCCGGGGCGGCCTCCGCGAGATGCGTGTTCAGGACGGCGCCCAGCGCCGCCACGGCCACCGCCCCCCCGATGGTCCGGAAGAACTGCACGCTGCTCGTGGCCACCCCCCGCCGCTCCCACGCCACCGCGTTCTGCACGGCCACGAGGTAGGGCGTGGACATGAGGCCCAGGCCGGTACCCGTGACCAGCATCGCGACCATCAGGAAGGCCCGCGGGCTGGACGGGCCGGCCGTCGCCAGCATCGCCACCCCCGCGAACCCGCCCACGCCCCCCAGGATGACCAGCGGACGGTAACCGGCCCGGAGCAGCAGCCAGCCGGCGGCCGTGCTGGCGAGCGGCCACCCGATGGACATCGGGGCCAGCGTCATCCCGGCGTCGAGCGCCGTTCCCCCGAGCACCCCCTGGGCGAACATCGGCACGAACGCGGTGGAGCAGAAGAGGATCGTGCCCATGACGACACTTCCGGCGCTCGAGACGGCGATGACGCGGTTGCCGAACAGGTCGAGGGGAAGCATCGGCTCCGGCGCCCTGCGCTCCTGGAGAAGGAAGAGGAGGATCCCCAGCCCCGACAAGCCCAGCAGGCCGAGCGTCCGCCAGTCGCGCCACCCGAACAGTTGGCTGCCCTCCAGAAGGGTCAGGAGCAGCACGGCCACCGACCCGGTCAGCAGCACCGTCCCCAGGAGATCCAGCCGATGCTGCCGGCGCGGCTGCCGTTCCCGCAGGTAGATCTGGAGCATGAGCACGGAGGCGATCCCGAAGGGGACGTTCAGGAAGAAGACCCAGCGCCACGTGAGCAGGTCCGTGATCAGCCCGCCGGCGGCGGGCCCGACCAGGCTCGACACGCCCCACACTGCGGAGAAGAGGCCCTGGACCTTGCCCCGCTCCTCCAGCGGGTAGATGTCGCCGATCAGCGTTGTGGCGACGGGCATCAGGCCGCCGGCGCCCAGCCCCTGGAGCGCCCGGAAGCCGATGAGCTGCTCGAAGGAGGTGGCCACCCCGCACAGCATCGACCCGGCCATGAACAGGATGGCGCTCGCGACGTAGATGCGGCGCCGGCCGAACAGATCCGCCAGCTTCCCGAACATCGGGACGACGGTGGTCGAGGTCAGCAGGTAGGCGGAGAAGACCCACGAGTACCGGGCGACGCCTCCGAGCTCGGCGACCACCGTGGGCATGGCGGTGCCCACCGCCGTCGCCTCCAGCGCGGCGAGGAACATGCCCAGCATGAGGGCGGCGGTGACGAGCCGTCGGTCGCGTCCGGGTCGCATCGGCCGGTTAGCATCGCGGAAGTCGAAGGTCCGGGTCAACCGGGGGGTGTTCGAGCTCCGTCCACGCCGACCCGCGCGACCGCCCGGGGGAGGGAGACTAGGCCCCCACCGACCGGATTCGCGCGACCACCGCGTCCACCTGGGCGGCGGCCGTGCCGGTGTACTCCTCCAGCCGGAAGAGAGCCTCCCACTCCGCGTCCTCGAATCGTGCGCGCAGGTCCGGCTCCAACTCCATCAGCTCCCGAATGGGCCGCCGAGAGGTCCGGGACTCGTGGGCGAGGCGCGAGAGCAGCGAGTGTGCCTCGTGCCTTCGGCCGGTCTTTCGGTACATCGCGATCATCACGCGCTCGCAGACGGCCTGCCCCAGGTTCGCAGGGTGATGGATGTTCGAGTGCATCCGGTGGGGATCCGCCTCCAGCGTCTCGATCGCGTCCGCAACGGTCACGGTCCCGACGTGGGCCATGGCGAAGGACTGGGGCAGCGCGGCGTACAGGACGGGGACGCGGGTGCTGTCCCGGTGGTCGGCGGGCCGGGTGGCCAGCATCGCCGAGGCATGGCCGGCGACGAGTTGCGCGAGGCCCTGCACGTTCTCGAGCTGGTCGGGGTTCCGTTTGTTGGGCATGGTGCTGCTGTTGCAGGCGTCCTCGCCGTAGCGCAGGCGGATCTCTCCCACCTCGGGCCGCTCCATGGTGCGGAGGTGCAGGCCGATGCGGCCGAGGGTGGCCGTCAGCAGGGCGAGGTAGCTCGTGAGCTCGGCGAACCGGTCGAGGCGCGTGTGCAGATCCATCACGGGGACCGGCAGGTCGAGGCGTTCACACACCCGCCGCTCGAGCTCCCGAGCCCGACGTGTGTCCGTCAGCGCGACGAACGCGCTCTGCGTGCCCACGCCGCCCGAGAGGCACCCGAGGAGCCACCGCTCGCGTGCTTCGGCGCCGCGCTCGACGTGCTCCTGCAGCTCGAGCGCCCACCCCGCCAGGACGAAGCCGAACGTACAGGGGAGCGCGTGCTGTTCGTGCGTTCGCCCCATCATCGGGGTGTCCCGGTACTCCTCGGCGCGTCGGCAGAGGGCCCGCACGAGCCGCGCGAGGGAATCGTCGATCAGCGTCTGCGCCTCGCGGAGCTGGAGCACCAGGGCCGTGTCGAGGATGTCCTGCGTGGTCGGCCCGACATGGAAGTGCTCGGCGGCGGGTCCGCAGCCCTCGCGGAACGCGCGCAGGAACCCGACGAAGGTGTGACCGGCCTCTCGGGACCTCGCGGCGATCCGCTCCAGAGGGAGACGGTCCGGCTCCAAGTGGGCGACGATGTCGCGGGCGGCCTCCAACGGAATGATCTCCATCTCCGCCTGCGCCTCGGTGATCGCCCGCCACACCGCGATCCACGAGGCGAGCAGGCGCTCCTCGCTCCACAGAGCCGCCATCGCGGTCGTCGTCAGGCTTCCGCCGAGGAGCTTCGAATCGAAGGGGATCATGCTCGTGTTCCGGATGAGTGACACGGCTCTCGGATCGTGACGGCACGCCCCGTCAGCTCCGCGCGTGCCGAGCGACTGGTGAGAAGGCCGGGTACGTCCCGGGCGGTCCGCAACCACTCCACGAAGAAGGGCCAGGGGTCGCCGAGGGACCATACTGCGAAGTGACGACGGCCGCGGTAGGGTCGAACCAGATCCGCCAGAGGAAGCCGCTCGACCCGGCGGAAGAAGAGGGCGTTGAGCAGGTCCGCATGAAGGTGGATCAAGGATGCGCGGCCTTCTCGGGGCGGCCCTGACTCCGGCTGCCGTTCGCAGGATTCCTGAAACTGCATCCAGGCGTAGTCGAGACCGCAACGCCAGGCCAGCTGGTGGACGAAGCTGCACCGCCCGTTGACCTCGATCAGGACGAGCCGGCCGTCGCGGGGGTCGAGCTTGAACTCAGCGCTCACGGGGCCGTGCCAGGCCGCGCGGCGGACGAAGTCGTCGACGTGCTCGCGCATCCGCCGGTCCACCTCCGGATCTCCCGAACGCTCGACGACACGTCCGATCCCGAAGAACGGCGGGCTCTTCCGCAGCTTCCGGATGGCGAGCCCGGCGACTCGACGGCCCTGACGGTCGTAGTACGCGGTATCGTTGAAGCTGAGCGAGTCGGGCCCCGGGATCAGGTCCTGGACCTGGCTCCCGACCCCGGCAGAGCCGATCCGCTCGGCAAAGGCCCGGAACTCCTGCGGGCTCTGCGCGACGAAGAGCTTGCGGCCGAAGTGTCTCTGGAACGCTGCGCTGTCGTTCGGCTTCAGGACGACCGGGTACCGAAGGTCCCTGCCGTCCAGACCCTCGGGCGGTCCGTGGTTCTGGGGCGTCGGGATGCCCAGTTCGCCCGCGACGCGCGCGGTCTCGTTCTTGCGAAGAAGGACGCGGGTGGCGCTCCACGACGGCACGCAGAGACGATAGCGCCGGGCCAGCGCCTCACGGTGACGCGACAGCGCTTCGAGCTCCAGGTCCCCCGTGGGGACGAGAACGCTCCCCTCGGGGACCTCCCCGCCATTCAGGAGACGGTCCGCGAGAGCGTCCACGCCGCCGCGGTGGATCGGGTAGCGCCGATCGACTCTCCGCGAGTATCTCGCAAGGCAGGAGGATCCCACCGGCATGACGGAGACCGGGACCGACCGACCCGCGAGCGCCCGGCTGACCCACAGTCCGGTCACGTGGTTCGAAAGGACGACCGCGGGAGGGATGTGCATGCGAATCCGGAGATCCGGTGGGGTCACCGAGAGGGTCGTCGGGACCTGTCGAGGGCGGCAGGGAAGGTAGGATGCGCCGGCGGAGGAGCAAGAGCGAACTCGTCGCCTTCGATCAGGAGCTGCTCGTCCTCCACCCAGGCCGTTCCCTCGAGCCCGTGTTCGGAGCTCCGACTAAACCCGATCCACCTCGGTTTCGTCCTTCCGGGCGACCATGACCGAACCGGGAGACATCGTGCGCATCTTGATCGGATTCTGGAGGTCCCTGGCCGTCTGGACGGCCTTCATCGCCATCCTGCTCGGGGCGGTGACGCTCCTGACCGGCTCCGGGGCCCGGGTGATGGCGCAGGTGCCGCTCTGGCTCGGGATGGCCTTCACCCTGGCGGCCTACCCGGCGGGCGTCGCGGTCAGCGGAGCCGTCCTGCGGCCGGACCACGGTCGAAGGGGCGTCACCCTCGGCCTGTTCGCCGGCTCGGCGGTGGGAGCCAGCGTCCTGGCGTTCCTGCTCCTCAACTGGGTCGCTCCGGCGCTCCTCTCGCCTTCGGCCGCCCCCGGCTTCCCCGAGGCGGCGGGCATGACGCTGGGGCAGCTCGCGGAGCGCCTCGGAGCGGCGGCGCCCCGGGACTCCGGCGGCACCGCCGCGGACTGGCTGACGTACAACCACCTGGCCTACCACTTCGTACGGCGGACCGACGGCATGGTGCTTCCGGCCCTCTTCGCGTGCGTAGGCCTCCTCACTGGGCCGTGGGCCCGGCGCCTCCCGCCCGCGACGGGCCGGGCGGCCCTCTGGGGCATGGGCCTCTTCCTGACCGTCACGACGTACCTGGCCGGCGAGAACGGGTACGAGCTCATCGTCCTGCGCATGGCCGGGCCGGCGGAGTTCGCCGCCGACCTCGTCCTGATCGTCCCGGGAACGCTGATCCTGGCCCTCGCCCTGCCCACCATCGCCGACCTCCTGGGGGGCGGGGACCCGAGCGCCGCGCCGTGAACGATGGCGGTCGGGTCGACCCCGAGCGACTGCGTCGGGGGGATGCGGAGCTCATGCGAGGCCTGGTCCGGGAGCACTCGGGCTCGGTGCTCCGGTGGGTTCGGAGGTACGCGGACGGCCCCGACGAGGCCGAGGACCTGCACCAGGAGGTGTGGAAGCGGGTCCTGGAGCGGAGGAGCACCTACCGGGGCGACGGGAGCTTCCGGGGATGGCTCCACCGGGTCGCCCGGGGCGTGGCCACGGACCGCGTCAGGGCCCGGGAAAGCCGGCGCCGGAGGCAGGGGAGGTCGCGCCAGGAGGCCATGGGGAGCTCCGGACGCGGCCCGGGCGGCGACGCTCCAGATCCCCACGCCCGCATCGACGACGAGCGTCGACTTCGCAGGGCCCGGGAGGCGCTGGCGGGCTTGCCGGCGCGCCAGCGGGAGACGGTCGAGCTCCGCCTGCTGGACGGCATGAGCACCCGGGAGACCGCCCGGGCCATGGACTGCGCCGAAGGGACCGTGAAGGCGGCCCTCAGCCAGGCCCTGAACAACCTCCGTCGGGCCCTGGCCCAGGCGGATGAATCGAACGAGACGCCCGATGAAGAGTCGAGGCGATCCAGGGGAGGAGCCCGACGATGACCGGACACGAACACAAGGGGGGTGAGTCCCGTTGCCTGGACGCGGACACGCTCGTCGACCTCGACGCCCTCCTCGACCACGACCCGGAGACGGCGCTGGAGCACCTGCGGTCGTGCGAGAAGTGTCTCGGGACGCTCCGCACCCTCGAGCTGCTCCGGAGGGCCCACGCGCCCCAGGCCGCGGCCGTCGAGCGGGAACGGGAGATGGCGGAACGGGTGGTCCGAACGCTCCTGCCCGAGGGGGAGGCCCCACCGGCCGGCGTACGGGTGGGGCCGAGCGTGCCGGGCGGTGGGTCGGTCGGTCGGACGCGCTGGCCGGCCGTGCTCGCGGCCGTCGTCAGCGCCGCGCTGACCGGCTTCTTCGGCGCGCTCCTCGTGGGCTCGCCCGGCGAGGTGGGGCCTGCCGCGGCGCTGCTTGCGGGTGCGGCCACGGGCGTTCTTCCCCTGTTGGGGGAGGGCGGGTGGCTGGGGCGGTCTACCGCTCGGGGTACCGGATCTCCAAGAGTCGACGGATCGGCAGGGGGACGTCGCCCCGGTTGACCATCATGACGACGAAGAGATCCAGGTCGGGATAGTACACATCCGCGCTCACGTGACCCATGGCACGTCCCGCGTTGCCCTCGTGGTCCCCCATGGGACCGGTCATGATGAGGTACCCCAGTCCGTTGGCACGGCCGGGCTCCACGTGCCGCATGGCTCGCCAGGCGTCCTCGCCGAGGAGCTCCCCTCCCCGGAGGGCCCGGTGGTAGCGCAACAAGTCCCTCGCGCTCGCGACGACGCTTCCGTCGGCGGAGTTGGGCAGCGCCTCGTCCGCGAACGAGCAGTCCGCGAGCTCTCCCGGGGTCGAGACCCATCCGGGCGTCCCACAGTATCCGCGGGCCCGGGTCCGCGGACGATCGCTCTCGACGTACAGGTAGGAGCCGTCGAGACCCAGAGGGGCCGCGATCCGCTCCCGGTAGACATCCGCCAGCGATCGGCCCGTGACCTCCTCGATGACCCTGCCCGCCAGGAGGCCGTTCGTGTTGCTGTACCGCTGGTCCGATCCGGGATCGAAGACCGGGTCCCGGCTCGGCATCATCTCGAAGATCTCCGACGGGGGGTGGGGCCGGGAGAAGAACCCGGGGATCCCCCCCTCTCGCTCCGACAGGCCCAGGGTCCGGAAGTAGTCCGGGATGCCGGACGTGTGGTTCAACAGCATCCGGACCGTGATCTCCTCGCCCCGTGGCCACTCCACGAAGGTGGCGAGAGGCTCGTCCAGGTCGAGGCGCCCCTCCTCGACGAGTTGGAGCAGGACGGTGGCGAAGATGTTCTTGGAGATGCTCCCCAGGAAGAAGGGCGTCTCGGACGTCATCGGAATCCCGCGGTCGACGTCCGCGTATCCCGCCGAGGCGTAGAGAGGCGGAGTGTCTCCTTCCTGCAATGCGACGGCGATCCCGGGGACACCGGTCTCGCGCCAGACGCGCTCGACCTCGGCCTGTAGCCGCTCGTGTCCGGCCCGCCGCGCCTGGGCCTGCGCCGTCGGGGGTCCCGGACGACCGACGGAGGCGGGGATGAGGGAGAGGAGCATCGCGAGGCCGGGTCCCGCGAGGCGTGGGACCCACGGGTTTGGCATCCGCGCACTCCTCGCCCGGGACGGGCGTCGTATTCGGGAATGGAGTGCCCCCGAGCCCGTCGGGGGCGCGTCCGAGGGCCGGAGCCCCTTCCAGAAGATCAGGCGCCAACGGCCCGGTGGGGAAGGACCACGAATGAGAGCGAGCCCCTGAATGGCAGGAGATGGAGCGCAGGGTCCCCGGCGGCCGGTCGGCTCGGCCTCCGGTCGGGCCGGTACCCAGACGAGCCGCCACGCCCTACGTTAGCACCACTCCGGAGGGGTGGCAGAGCGGTTCAATGCACCGGTCTTGAAAACCGGCGGGTCGAAAGACCCACGTGGGTTCGAATCCCACCCCCTCCGCTGTTGGTGCGCAAAGACTTACGGCGCATGGGCCCGTCTCGGGGAATCCCCGGGACGGGCCTTTTGCCAAACGTTCTTGCCTGCGGTCGCTGGCGGACGAAGGAGCCTCGGCACGGGATGACGCCGAAGCGGTCTTCTGAAGGGAGGACGTCGCGTCTGTCGCAAACACCACCCCTACCTCGAGAGCTGTGTTGGCGGGGCGGATAGCCGAGAGATCCGGCAGGGCCCGCCAGACCCAGGTCATCACCCTGAATCCTGCAGCGAGCGGCTGATGTAGGAATGCAGAACACCGCCTGGAGCCTTACGTTACAGGGACCTTCCGCCAAGAAAGGAACCTGCTCCGCCAGACACCCAGACGGTGCGGAATCATCGTATTGGATCTCGGCCCCACGTACAAGGCGACACGGCGCCTCTTCGACTGCGTCACAGCGCTCGGAATCTGACCGACGGAGGCGGTCTGGTGCTGATGCGGAAGCTGTGGGACGGGCTCGGCGTGGGCGAGTGGATCGACGGTCGAACGGAGGCGATTCCAGGCCGGTTCCGGCCGAGCCTAATGGTCGAGGTCTGGACGGTCCTGCTGCTCTACGGGGGTGGGGTTCTCGACGATCTCCCCCTGCTGGCACGCCGCAACATCCGCCGTCTCTTCGGCTGGAAGCGGGTGCCCGATCCAACGACGTTCGGTCGTTGGCTCCGACGGGCGGGGCCAGAGTTGGTGGCCCTTCTCGATCGGCTGCTGTGGAAGCTCGTGCAGAGCCGGCCGAAGAAGGTCACGCTCATCCTCGACTCGACGGTCTCGGTGCGCTACGGCGAAAAGCAGGCTGGAGCCGAGCGGGGATAACCCGAAGAAGCCTGGGCGTCCCTCGCATCATCCGCTTCTGGCCTTCATTCAGGAGACCGGCGACTGCCTCTGCGTGCGCTGGCGTGCGGGCAATGCGCACGTCCAGCATCTCGAGTCACTGGACATGGACTTCCTGCTCAAGATCCCCGCCCACGGCTGGCTCAAGGACCATCAACGTCCCTGG
>JASFUL010000164.1:0-9999 GCA_050050315.1 Gemmatimonadota bacterium | reverse complement strand
GGATCCGGGCCACTCCGACGATCATGGTCAGCCGGGGCCAGGGAGACGTGCGACGCCTCAACCGGAACAACTTCCAGGCGATCTCCGAGGCCGTGCGCGCGCTCCAGCAGGACTCCGAGGAAGCGGCCGGCGGCGGCTGAGGTCCAGCGTGCAGACGAGGACGGAAGTTCCCCCCGGAGGGCCGGGCCCGGACGGGTCCGCCCCGGTCAAGCCGCCCACCAACCGGATGGTGGTGGCGGTCCTCGCCTTGATCGGCATGTTCGTGGCGCTCTACATGCTGGCGTTCAGCCTGGGGCTGCTGGGCGAGGTCATCTGCGGCCTGGGCGACTGCGCGACCGTGCAGGCGAGCCCCTGGGCGCACCTCGGCCCCGTTCCCGTGGCCGGCATCGGGGTCGTCGGCTACGCCCTGCTGCTCGGGATCGCGCTGTACGGGGTGCAGCCGGCCGGCATCGACTCTCCCGTGGTGGCCGCGCTGCTGCTCGCCGGCTCCGCGGCGGGCGTCGCCTTCTCGGCGTGGCTGACGTGGCTCGAGGCGTTCGTGATCCACGCCTGGTGCCAGTGGTGCGTCACCTCGGCCGTCCTCGTCACCATCATCTTCCTTGCCTCCCTGCCGGAGGCCCGCCGCCTGCGAGGCCGCCCGTGAGCGATCCGACGATCCGCATCTCCCTCCTCTTCGCCGACGAGGGCGCGTTCCACCACGAGACGATCGCCGTTCCCGCCGAGGCGCTGGCGCGGTACGATCGGCTCATCGACTGCCTGCGGGAGGACCCGGCCGTTCTGGAGCGGACCTACGTGGACGTGGACCGGCTCGTATCGGCGCAGGTCGAGTCGGGGGACGGCTAGCTTCCCATCCCGAGGGCCTTCCTCGCCCTCTCCCGGGTCCATTCGAGGGCCACCGGCGGCGGCCAGCGTCCCCGGGCGTGCCCGTCCAGGATGGCCTCCACCTCTTCCAGGGCCCGCCGTCGCGTCGGTCCGTCGATCCAGCCGGCCTCGACCGCGTGGTCGAACTGGTCCCGGTCCAGGACGGCGGGCTCGTCCCCGCCGGCGGGGAGCCAGACGTCGAGGAAGAGGTCGGTGGTCTTCCACACGCCGTGGTCGTGGATCGTGGGCGGGGTGAGGACGTTGGCGTACCACCCGACGAACGTCCCGTCCGCGCGGTGGAAGCGGCCGACGTCGTGCCAGCGCCCGGGGAAGGTGAACCAGACGGCGTCGGAGCCGGTCTCGAGGACCACCTCCCCGTGGACGCGCACCGGCGGATCGAAGTGGACGTCCGCCGCGAGCGTCACGATGACGTGCTCGTCGCCGTGGACCCGGTGCTGGTGGAACACCTCCGCCCGGTCGGGGGGGCGGAGGTAGTGGATGTGGACGTCGGGTTCCCTCATGCGGGCGGCGGGGCGTCAGCGAGGGCCGAAGGTCCCGTAGAACGTGCGGTCCTTGCGAGCCAGCTCGAGCAGGAGGGGGGCGGGCTCGAAGCGGACCCCCAGGCGTGACCGGAGCTCATCGAGCCGGTCGACCACGTGTCGGGGATGGAGCGCGTCGGCGAAGCGGAGGAGCCCCCCCCTGAAGGGCGGGAACCCCGTTCCCATCACCATGGCCAGGTCCACGTCGCCGGGTCGGTCCACGATCCGGTCTTCGAGGATCCTGGCCGCCTCGTTGACCATGCACAGGACGAGTCGGCTCCGGATCTCCTCCCGCCCGAGGTCTCGCCGCCGGTCGGGCACGGCGTCGCCGAGCACCTCGTACACGGCGTCGTCCACCTCCTGCTCCTTCCCGCCCTCGTAGACGTAGAAGCCGAGGCCGCCCTTCCTGCCCAGCCGGTCGCTCTCGCCGATGCGGGCGAGGGGCGGCGAAGGCTCCATGCGCGCGCCGTACGCCTCGTGCAACGCCGCCCCGGCGTGGCGGGTGATGTCGATCCCGACCTCGTCCACCAGCCGGAGCGGACCCATGGGCATGCCGAACCTCTTCGCGGCGCCGTCGATGTCCCGGATCGAGGCCCCGTCCGCCAGGAGCCAGCCCGCCTCGTTCAGGTAGGGGCCCAGGATCCGGTTCACCAGGAAGCCGGGGCCGTCGCGACAGACCACGGGCACCTTGCCGAGTCGCACGGCGAGGGCGTGGACCGTGGCGACGGTGACGTCGTCCGTCCGCGAGCCACGCACGACCTCGACCAGGGGCATGCGGTGGACCGGGTTGAAGAAGTGCATGCCGGCGAAGTTGCCCGGGCGCTCCAGCGCCGCGGCCATCCCGTCGACGCTCAGGGACGACGTGTTCGTCGCCAGCACGCACGTCTCGGGGACCCGTTCCTCGACCTCCCTCAGGACGGCGCGCTTCACGTCCATCCGCTCGACCACGGCCTCGACCACGAGGTCCATGCGGGCGAACCCGTGGTACTCCACGCCCCCGCTGACCAGCTCCATCCTCCGGTCGGCCTCCCGGGGCTTCAGCTTCCGCTTCTCCACCGCCTTGTCGAACATCTCCCGGGCGTGCTGGAGCCCGTGCCCCACCGCCTCCCGCTCGATGTCCTTCATCCGCACCCGGATGCCCTCGTACGCCGCGAGCTGGGCGATCCCTCCCCCCATCACGCCCGCACCGAGGACTCCCATCTCGTCGACGGCGCGGGGCTCGACCCCCCCGGGCACGCGCGCGTCCTTCCGGGAGGCTTCCCGGAGGTGGAAGATGTGGATGAGGTTCTTGCTGACCCGCGACGCCACGAGCTCCGCGGCGGCCCGGGCCTCCGCCTCCAGGCTCCGCTCGACGGTGCTGCCGAGGTGGGCGTCCAGGAGCTCGAGGATGGCCAGCGGCGCCGGGTAGTGGCCGCCGGTGCTGCGCTTCACCCGCTTTCGGGCCGTGCGCAGGACGACCTTTCGGCCCGGCGCCGTATCCTCCATCAGTCGCTTCAGCAGGCCGCGGCTCTTCCGGCTCGCTCCCTTCTCCATCTCCGGCGTCCGGAGCGCGAAGTCGCGGACCTCGTCCTCGAAGATCGCGTGGGGGAGCACCTCGCTCACCAGGCCGATGCGGCGGGCCTTCGAGGCCCTCACGTTCCTCCCGGTCAGGAGCATGTCCAGGGCGGCCTGCAGGCCCACCAGGCGCGGGAGCCGGGTCGTGCCGCCCCACGCGGGCAGGATGCCGAGCTGCACCTCGGGCAGCCCGAACTTCGTCCGGTCGGAGTCCGACGCCAGGCGGAAGCGGCAGGCCAGGCCCAGCTCCGTGCCCCCGCCGAGGCACAGCCCGTCGACCGCCGCCACGGTGGGCACGGACAGGCGCTCGATACGGCTGTAGATGGCCTGTCCCGCCCGGATCCGGTCGTACGCCTCGGACGGTGCCTCGATCGCCTCGATCGCGTCGACGTCGGCTCCGGCGATGAAGCTGCCGTCCTTGCCGCTCCGGAAGACGACGACCCGGATCTGGCCGGAGCGGGCCAGGTCCTCGAGCTCACCGACCACCTCGTCCAGCCGTCCCATGACGGTCTCGTCGAGGAGGTTGTGCTTCCGTTCCGGGTCGTCGAAGGTCACCCAGGCGATCCCGTCCCCGTCCACGTCCAGATGCGGGTTGTCGACGGCCGGCTCGGGGGGCGTCGGAGGGCCGGGATCCATCGCCATGGGAGGCTCCAGTCAGGGGTGGCCGCGTCCCCTTTCGGTACCGTCCGGCGCGGTCCTCGTTCCACGCCGCCGCCCCCCTCCGACGCAGCGGGGCCCCGGACGTCACCAGGGACGCCCGGGGCCCGGAGCGACCCCCCGAAGGGGCCGCGTCGCGACGGAGGCGCGGGGCCTACAGGTTCGGCCTCTCCTCGGCGTTGTCGCGGGTCAGCCGGACCTCCAGCACCTCGCCCTTCGGCACGGAGATCGGGACGTTCCAGTAGAGCTCGGCGTTGGGGGTCTCGAAGCGGGCGTGCACCCACCAATCGCCGTCGCCCATCCCCGAGAAGCGGGCGATGCCGTCGGCGCTGGTCGTGTCCGCCAGGAGGTCCCGTCCCGACGCCCTCAGATGGGCCTCGAAGACGTCGCCCACCTCGGCGAACGCCTCGTCCGCCCAGTTCTGGCGCTGGATCCGGACGCGCTCCGACTGCTCGAGGCTCGCCTTGCTGAGCGAGTCGTAGCGCTCGAACGCGCCCTCGACCTGCCGGTCGACCCGGTTGTACTCGGACTCCATGTCCTGGAAGTCCTGGTACAGGGTGACGTAGCGCGCCTCGCCCCTGTTGTACTGCTCCAGCGCGTCGCTGATGCTCTGGAGCGTGTCCCGGAGCGTGTTCCACCGGCTCTCGAGCGTCTGCCACTCGGTCCGTGCCTGGGCGATCTCCTCGCGGGCCGCCACCAGCTCGGCCGGGATCTCGGGCTCCGGCGTGGCCGCCTCGGCCGCGAGCGAGTCGAAGACCTGGTCCCGGTCGAAGGGGATCAGCTCGATGATGACGTTCTCGAGGGGGGTCGCGCCGCCCTCGGGGGCCTGCTCGATCTCGGCCGTGACGACCACCTCGGACGGCGTGCAGGCCGCCAGGCCGACGACACCGAGCGCCACGGACGACAGGATGAACCGCTTCATCTCTCACTCCCTCTGCGTTCTGCCGCGCTGAATCGCCCGAAGGTACTACGCGTCCGAGCGGGCATCAAGTTGTCCGACGGGGGGACGCGGGGTGTCGGACTCGGATGGGAATCACCACGATGCGCCGTCCGTCAGGTCGGGTCCGAAGAGGAGGATCCGGGGCTCGCCGAGGCGGCTCGCCGCGTCCCGGAGGTCGGCCGCTCCCAGCAGGGAGATGTCCGCGGGCAGGTCCCGCGTCCGGCCGTCCCGCAGGAGGTCCCCCGCCCGCCGCAGGCTCTCGACCTCCGGCGGCGCGTCTTCCACCAGGCGGCTCCCGCGGAAGCGCCGGCGATAGGCGCGGAAGAAGGGAGCCGCCATCTCCTCCGCCGCGATGTCCTCGACCGCCGACCGGATGCGGCTCTCCCACTGGCCGGCCGCCTCGGGGAGCACGGCGGCCTCGACCACCAGGAGGTCCCGGCTGTCCAGGAGCTCCAACCGGACGTCCACGTGGAAGGCGCCGGGGTCGGGAGGGGACGGGTTGAACCGGCGGTCCAGGCGGTGGACGAGCATCTCCAGGGCCGTGCGCGACGTCTCCACGTCCACCGGCCAGGCCATCCCGATCCAGGTGCTCGTGACCTCGGTGGTGCGCCGCAGCCGATCCGGGGTGACCCACGCCTCGGTCCCGGCGTCCCTCCGCGAGAGGGGGACGAAGCCGTCGGCCGCGCCCCCCCCTGCCGGAAGCGGCGGTCCCCCGGTCACGGCGCGGGCGGCGGCCTCCGGAGACACGGCGCCGACCACCGAGACGACCCCCTCGCTCCGCCTGAACGTGCGGGACCGTAGGTCGGCGAGCCCGGCGGACGACAGTTCCGCCACCGACTCGGCGGTGCCCCGGCGCGTCCGGCTCCACGGCGAGCCCACTCCCGCGAGGAGGCCGTAGAACTCGAGCTCGAACTCCCGGTGGGGCGCGTTCTCCTCGAACGTGAAGACCTCCTCCATGGCCGTCCGGGCCGACTCGAGAGCGGGTCCTCCCGGCTCCGCCCGGAAGATCGCCCATTCGAGGGCCCGGAAGACCTCCTCGAAGTGCCGGGGCAGGGTGACGAGGCGCAGGACGGTCCGGCTCCGGTCCACCTCGACGGCGAGCTCCGTCGCCGCGCGGGGCGCGGGCCCGATCGCCCCGTCGAGGAGCTCCTGCACGACCTGCCCGAGGAGCCACGTCGCCCCGGGGGCCCCTTCCGGATCGCCCGACGAGCCCCGGGGGAAGGCGACGGTGACCGAGACGACGGTGGTCCCGGGCCTCCACGTCACCTCGACGGCGCCCCAGCCACCCGTCTCGACGGGCGGCTCCTCGGCGACGGAGTCGGGTCGGGCCTCCTGCAGCGTGTCCGGCGGGAGCTCCTGGGCCGCTCCCGGACCTGGCGCGAGCGCGCCCGCCGCGACCGCCACGAGCAGCCGGACCAGGCCGCGTGCCGGCCTCCGGGGTGGGCGACGGTGGAGCGCCCTCACGGGGTCACCTCCGTCCGCACCGGCGTGATGGCAGCCAGCTCCGTCAGGTAGGCCTTCATGGAGTCGAGCGTCACGGCGTCCAGGGCCTCGATCCACGGGCGGAAGCCCCTCCCGCCGGTGGCCTCCAGGTGTCGTCCGACCGCCTCCGCCCGCCCCCAGGCCGTGCGCGCGCCGAAGAGCACATCGCGCCGGAGGCGGGCCACCGCGGCCGAGACCTCGGCCTCGGTCAGCTCCTCCGACGTCTCGGCCAGGGTTCCGCGCACCCGGCTCCGCATGGTCCCGGCCGCCCGGCTGTACGCGGCTCCCATGACGGCCAGGGCCCGCTGTCCGCCGGCCTGCCAGAGCTCGACGTGCGCCTCGAACGAGGTCGCCACCCCGCGCATGTGGTCGGCCACGAGGATCGCGGCCACCCGGCCCCTCGGGTCCCACGGGTCGGGAAGCACCCGGGCTTCGCCGAACCAGCGGCGAAGGACCTCCGGATCGGCCCCGCGCGTGGGTGGCGTCCGCTCGGGCGGGTCCGGAGGGGCGACGTCCGCCGGCGCGCCGAGCCCGTCCACCGACAGGTACAGGAGCTCCCGGGGGACGTCCCCCACGACCAGGAGGCTCATCCGCGATGGGTCGTGGGTGCGGAGCCACAGGTCGCGCAGCACGCCGGGCGTCATCGTCTCGAGGGACCCCACCGTCCCCGCGATGGGCGGGGTGCCCGGGAACGCCTTCTCCCGGAGAAGGCGTCCGACCAGCCCCGAAGGCGTCTCGCTGGCGCGGCGGACCTCCTCGAGCAGGGCCGCCCGGGCCCGCTGGAAGTCGATGCGACCGGCTCTCGGCTCGGCCGTCGCCACCCGGAGCAGGAACGTCAGGTAGTCGAGATCCTCCATGGCACCCGTGACGGACCACGCGATCCCCTCGGGCGTCCGTTTTCCGTCGATCCGGGCCGAGACCGGACCGGCCATCGAGCGTGCCCGGTCCAGTCCGAGGTCCAGGAGCAGTCGCCCGGCGCCGGCCTCGAGGGGGGTCTCCGTCAGCGGCACCGAGACGCGCAGCGTGACGGTGGGGCTGCCCGGGGCGCGCAGGATCAGGAGGGTAGGCCGGGGGCCCGCACCCAGGACGGTGTCGGGAACCAGCGGGTCGACGGGCTCCGGCGGGGCGGGGGCCTCGACCGCCACGGGCTCCTGCCCCAGGCCGGGCGTAGGAGCGACTAGGAGGACCGCCAGCGCCAGGGAGCGGGCGATCCGGGGGTGTCCCGGGGGTCTCGCTTCCCGCCCGGGAGCGGGTCCGTCGCCATCCCTGGGAGTCATCCCGCTCCGGTCCTCCGCTCCCTCGTGCGTGGCCTCGGTCCGGCGGCCGGGGCGGCCGCGGAAGGGGCCGCTCCTACGGGATGCTCTGGTCGAAAACGTAGTGGAGCGGATTCTGCGGCTTCCCGTCCACCAGCACCTCGTAATGCACGTGCGACGACGTGGCGATCCCGGAGCTCCCCACCTGTGCCACGGCGTCCCCCCGGTCCACCTCCTGGCCCACCCGGACGAGCAGCCTGGAGGCGTGGGCGTACCGGGTCACGAATCCGTGGCCGTGATCGATCTCGACCAGCCGGCCGTAGCCCGGGACCCATCCGGCGCGCGCGACCCGCCCGTGGGCCGTGGCCACGATCGGGGTCCCCCGGGGCGCGGCGATGTCCACGCCCTCGTGGGGCAGCGGCCTGTTGTGGACCGGATGCCAGCGGCGCTGGGCGAAGCGGCTGCTCAGGAGTCCCCGGGTCGGGAGGATGGAGGGGGTGGACTCGAGGAGCTCACGGTGGGCCGCGAGACTGTCGCCGGCTTCGCTCATGCTCTCCGAGAGGAGCCGCGCCCTGCGCTCGAGGGCCGTCACGTCGTAGGAGACGGCGAAGGCCGTCGCGCCGAGCGTCGAGTCGACCGCCCACAAGGGGTTCGCCTCGGGCGTGGCCATCCCGGGTCCGCCGACGCCCACTTCGAGCACGTCCCGATCGAGGGAGTCGAGCCCCGCCAGGAGGCGGAGTCGGGCGTCCTTCCGGGAGAGCTCGGAGAGGGTCCCCTCGAGGCTCCCGACCTGGGACTGGAGGCTCTCCAGCTCGGCGGCCAGCGCCTCGTTCCGGGCCCGGAGTCGATACTCCTCGTAGCGGTCCGCGCCCCACAGGATCGTCGCAAGGGCCATGCCGAGGGCGCACAGGACGACGGCGACGATGGCGCCGGCGGCGTACCGGGCGACGCGAGGTGAGACGGTGTACTGCCGGGTCGGAGAGGAGACGCCGCCGACGATCAGCAATGTCCACCGGTCTCGCGTCATACGGTTCCAGGTCGGTAGCCCGGGGGTGCGAGCCGCGAGTCGCGGACGACGCACGGCTCCAGCGCCGCGCCCGCGGGCGGCACCGGTCCGGGCCCAGTTGACGAATGGAGTGACCGCGGAAGATAGACGAGCGGCGGAAGGGGTGTCAACCTCGCCCGGGCGGCCAGCGCGAGGCTCAAGCGTCGGGCTCCTCGCTGCTCCTGGAGACCTCCCCCTTGAGGCTCTCGAGCGGCACGGTCCGACGCTCGCCCTCCGGGTCACGGAGCGTCACGGTCTCCCGCCAGATGTCGACGGACAGGACCTTCTCCCTGCCCCGCTCGGTCCGGAGCTCGCGGCCCTCCCGCGGGAAGCGCCGCCGCGCCTCGACGTAGGTCCGATGCTCGTACATCAGGCAGCACATCAGGCGGCCGCAGCAGCCGGAGATCTGGGCCGGGTTCAGCGAGAGCCGCTGGTCCTTGGCGAGCTGGAGGCTCACGGGCTTCAGGTCGGGGAGCCAGGTGGAGCAGCAGAGCTCGCGGCCGCAGCGGCCGACGCCGCCCAGGAGCGCCGCCTCGTCCCGGACGCCGATCTGGCGGAGCTCGATCCGGGTCCGGAACGTCCGGGCCAGGTCACGGACGAGCTGGCGGAAATCCACGCGCCGGTCGGCGGTGAAGTAGATGATCAGCTTGTTCCGGTCGTACTGCCACTCGGCCTCGGTGACCTTCATCTTGAGGCCGTGCTTCTCGACGAGCCTGCGGGTCTCGCTCCTCACCCGGTGCTCGTCGTCCCGGAGCGCCCGGGCGCGTTTGAGCTCGTCGTCCCGGGCGGCCCGGAGGACGCGCTTCTCCGGGACCGGGGTGGAGCACCCCCCGGAGGACGAGCACTTGCGCTCGGCGATCGCTCCCACCGCGGTGACCTCGCCCAGGTCCTCGCCACGGTCCGCTTCGACGATGACCTGTTGCCCCGGACGCAGGTCCAGACCTTCGGCCGTGAAGTAGCGCTTCCGGCTGCCCTTGAAGCGGACCTCGGCGAACAGGCTCACGACCCGCTCAGCTCCCTTCCCGCCACGTCCCCACCGCGGCGTACTTGGCGTGCCGCCGGCGCAGCAGCTCCTCGGTGGACAGCCCGCGGAGCTCGTCGAGGTGGCGCCGAAGCGCATCGCCCAGCCTCTCGGCGGTGCCCTCCCAGTCGGAGTGGGCGCCCCCCGGCGGCTCGGGGATGACCTCGTCGGCCACCTTCAGCGCGGCCAGGTTCCCGGACGTCAGCTTCAGCGCCTCGGCCGCCTTCTCGCGGTGCTCCGCGGAGCGCCAGAGGATGGCGGCGCATCCCTCGGGGCTGATCACCGAGTAGATCGAGTGCTCGAACATGAGGATCCGGTCGGTCACGCCGAGGGCCAGAGCGCCACCCGAGCCGCCCTCACCGATGACGATCGAGACCAGCGGCGTCCGCATCCGGGCCATCTCCCGCAGGTTGAAGGCGATCGCTTCGGCCTGTCCGCGCTCCTCGGCGCCGATCCCGGGATACGCGCCCGGCGTGTCGATGAGGGTGACCACCGGGCGACCGAACTTCTCGGCCAGCCGCATGAGGCGGAGCGCCTTCCGGTACCCCTCCGGATGCGGCATGCCGAAGTTCCGGCGCAGGTTCTCCTTCATGTCCCGGCCCTTCTGGTGGCCGATGAGCATCAGGGAGCGTCCGTCCAGTCGGGCC
>JASFUL010000163.1:0-10002 GCA_050050315.1 Gemmatimonadota bacterium | reverse complement strand
CGGTCCACCAGCTCCAGCAGACGGGTCCTGCCGGCGTGGAGGGCGGCGAGCTGTGCGTCGAGGTCGCCGGCCCGCTCCACCGGTGTGCGGACATTCGCCAGGATCAGCCGCCACACCTCGTCGTTCCGACGTCCGCCCCGGACGAGATGAACCGGAGGGATCCGGATTCCCTCCTCGTAGATCTCCCGCGCGAGGGGCATCGAACCGGGCGTCGAGCCCCCGACGTCCGAGTGGTGCGCCCGCGCCGCCACGTACCCGAGCAGCCGTCCGTGCCGACCCCCGTGCACCGCGCGGATGGTCGTGATGTCTGGCAGGTGGGTGCCGCCGCGGAACGGATCGTTCAGGAGCGCCACGTCGCCTTCTTCGAGCGGCCCGAGCTCCTCCAGCGCGGTCGTCACGCTCATGGGCATGGCACCCAGGTGCACCGGCATATGGTCGCCCATGGCGACGGCGGTCCCCGAGGGATCGAAGAGGGCGCACGAATAGTCGCGACGCTCCTTGATGTTCGGGCTGAACGCGGCCCGGCGGAGAGCGGCGCCCATCTCCTCGGTCAGGGCCGTGAAGAGGTGGCGGAAGACCTCGAGCGTGACGGCGTCCGGGGAAAGGCGCCCGGCGGTCCCGCCCGGGAGGTCGGATCCGGGCGCGTCGGTTCCAGGGGTGGGGTCGGATTCCATGTGGGGGTGTCTACCACGGATCGCGTCGTGGGTTCGCCCCACCGCGGCGGCCCGGTTTTCCATCCGGGTGCCCGCGCCTTATTTTGAAGGTCCACGAGACCGCCCGTGCCGGTCGGGGGTCCGTGCCCCCGCCCTGGGATGCGGATCCCGACGGGAAGGGCCGCCGCGCGCGCAGGAGGCGCCCGCGCACGATCAGGAGCCAGTTGGCAGCAGGGGTGAGCGCATGGCGAAGGAAAAGCTTATGGAGAGGGCTCGAGACGAGCTCTTCAGCCACATCAACCGCTGCGGGGTGCTCGAGGCCGCGCCCGAGGATCAGCGGACCTGGATGGACGAGACGATCGACTACATCGGAGAGCGCTATCCCGACCTCTCCGACGCCGATCTCCACGAGCTCCACCAGGTCGGAATCCGCTTCTGCAAGCCGGCCATACCGCACGGCGCGGGGAGCACCGCCCAATCGGACCCGTCGGAGGACGACGCGAACGCGGCGTGAGGCCCTCCCGGGTCCTCGCCCTCCGGACCGGCTCCGCCAGGGCCGGGGACGGGTACCGACGCCCTCTCCGTCTCCTCCCGGAGACCTCGCTGGCCCACCCCCCCTTCCGGCGCCTATAGTCTCCCTCGACGGTCCGACCCGACCCACCCCAGCGGGAGCGCGCTCAATGACCACCCGTCGAGACTTCCTCAAGACCACCACCGGCGTCGGCGTGGGCGCCGCCATCGGTGTCCGCCCGGGGAGGATCGTCGACGGCGCGCCGGCGCTCCACCTCCAGCGCACGACCCCCGTCGCGGTGGCCAGCGCCAACGGCCTCGGGGCCGTCGAGACGGCGCTCGCCGAGCTCGCCGCCGGGGCCTCGACCGTGGACGCCGTGGTGCGGGGCGTGAACCAGGTCGAGGAGGATCCCGAGGACACCTCCGTCGGGTACGGCGGGCTCCCCAACGCCCACGGCGTGGTCCAGCTCGACTCGTCGGTGATGCACGGGCCGAGTCGGGGCGCGGGCGCGGTGGCCGCACTCGAGGACTTCATCAACCCTTCGAGGGTCGCCCTGGACGTGATGCGCTACACCGATCACGTCCTGCTGGTCGGGGAGGGAGCCCACGAGTTCGCGCTGTCCATGGGGTACGAGCCGCGGAACCTGCTCACCGAGGAGACCCGGCGTATCTGGGTCCGCTGGCGCGCCCGCCTGAGCGACGAGGACGACTGGCTCACGCCCGCCGAGTCGGGCGAGCCCGTGGAGGGCTTACCCGAGCGTGGTGGGGGCACGGGGGGAGCGCTCGACCAGGAGGAATGGGAGCTCCTCGAGAAGGGGATGTTGGACTCGGCCGACGGGTACCGTCCGTACGGGACCATCAACTGCAACTTGGTGGACGCCGACGGGGACATCTCGGGCGTGACGACGACGTCCGGCCTCGCGTGGAAGATCCCGGGTCGCGTCGGGGACTCACCCATCGTCGGAGCGGGCCTCTACGTGGACAACGACGTGGGCGCGGCCGGGTCCACCGGTCGGGGCGAGGCGGTGATCAAGACCTGCGGCTCCCACTCGGTGGTCGAGCTGATGCGGCAGGGCATGAGTCCCCAGGACGCCTGTCTCGAGGCCCTGCGGCGGGTGGTGCGGTGGACGACGGAGGAGCGCCTCCTGACCGAGGACGGCCGACCGGATTTCAACGTCAGCTACTACGCCGTGAACAAGGCGGGCGAGTACGCCGGAGCCTCGATCTGGTCCGGCGCGCGCTTCTCCGTCAACGTCGGCGGCGACGCGCGACACGAGGACTCGGCGTACCTCTTCGAGCGGTCCTAGGAGGTCGCTTCCAGGGTCTCCGCGGGGGCTCGTCGGTCCGCCGCCGCGCGGTCGCCGAGGCCGTCCCGGACGGGGTGGTGCCGGGGCCGGCGGGCTGATTATCTTGGAATCAACCCGCCTCCCGGACCCGCATCCGCAGGAGCCCAGGCCATGCCAGAGCGATTCCTCTCATCCGAGGAATACGACGAGCAGGCGCACAGACTCTACAACGACGGCGACTACGACGGGGCCCTCGAGATGCTCAAAGAGGGCCTCTCGCTCTACCCCAGCGCCGTGGAGCTGTACGTGGGGATGGGGTATGCTCGCCTGGCGCGGGAGGAGTTCGCATGGGCGCGGTCCGCCTTCGAGCGCTCCCTCGTCCTCGACCCCACCCACGAGGACGCCCTCGTAGGGCTCGGCGAGACGCTGCTGCGGTTCGGCGAGCGCGAGCGCGCGCTGGCCCTCTTCGAACAGGTCGAGGACATGGGCTACGACGACGACGTCGAGCTCATGCTGACCATGGGGCGCGCGCTCTACCGGGAAGGGCTCCACCTGGCGGCCCGTGACGTGTTCGCGAAGGCCGCGGCCGCGCGGCCGGACAATGCCGAGGCGGCGGCGTCCCTCGGATACGCGCTCCACCGGCTGGGGGACGACGTCGGGGCGGGCCGCCAGATCCGCCGCTCCCTCCGGCTGGACCCCGACCTCCACGAAGCCCGGATCTACCTCGGCCACATCCTCTACGACCGCGGGGACTGGGAGGGCGCGCTCCGGGAGTTCGAGCGCGTTCCGCCGGTGGAGCACTGGGACGCCCTGGCCGTGTGGCGGATCATGGAGCTGAAGCGGGCGCTCTGGCAGATGGAGTCGGGCGACGCGCGCCTGGCCCCCTGGGAGCAGCGGCTCGAGGAGCTTGAGGAGCTGGAGGACCCCGTCGACAGGCTCCTGGCCGAGGTCGAGGGCCGCTTCGGCGAGGTCGATCGTGGGAGGGACCTGGACCAGCTCGAGCTGTTCGAGAGGGAGAAGGCGCGGGGTGCCTCGGTAGACACCCACCGGATCCGGCAGCCGGACGGGCACGTGCTGCGGGGCACGTGGCACGAGATCGTGCGCCAGATGCGGGACCGGGCGGGATTCGGCCACGAGACGCTTCAGCACTACATGCGCAGACTCGCCGAGCGTTGGCACGAGCAGAGCGGGGTGGAGATCCCCTTCCAGGACCCGGAGACCTTCCTCCGGGCGGCCATCGAGGCACGACTGCTGCATCTGGAGGACTAGACCGTCTCCCCGACCGGAGTGGTCGCCGCGCGCCGACTGGAGGCGTGCACGAACCCGACGAAACGACGAAGAATCCGTAGCGGCGCTACGGTGAGGAGGATCATGGCACTCGAGTCCCCCGGGTCCACCCTGGAGCGGTTCCACCGCGTCTTGGTGTCCGAGATCAGCGATCGGCGTCCCGAGTACCTGGAACGGCCGTTCACCGTCGCCGAGATCTACCAGCACCTCGTCCCGTACGCCTCGCATCGCGATCGCCTCGGCCTCGAGATGAACGGCGACTACGAGGACGCCCTGCTCCGGTTGCTGGCCGGGGAGGGAGACTACCTGCTCCTCGACTCGGAGCCGGCCCGGGACCGCCTCCGTTCCGAGGTCGAGTCGGGCCATCCGGACACGTCGTTGTACCGTGAGTTCGCCGCCGTCGACGTCCGGTTGAATCCCGACCGTCTGCCCGGCGAGTCCGGCGAGGCCGTGCCCATGGACGCGCTGGCGCCCGCGGAGCCGGAACCCGCGGCGGGCGACGGAGACACGGTCACGCCCGCCGGAGACCTCGCCGAGCCCTCGCCCGAGCAACCGACGGTCGTCCAGCCGGCCCTCGAGGTGGAGCCGGAGCCGCCGGCCACCGGCTCGGACGCTCGGACGTGCTCGTGGTGCCGGGAGACGCTTCCGGACCGGGAGAACCTCAACTTCTGCCCGTTCTGCGGCACCGACGTGAACGTCATCCCGTGCCCGAGCTGCGGGGAGGCGCTCGAAGCCCATTGGCGCTTCTGCATCGCCTGCGGAGCCGGGGTGTCGGAGGAGTGAGGTTCCGCCGCGCCGCGGCGACGGGGCTCGTGCTGAGGTCCGCCGTCGCGTGCCTGCTGGTCGCGTGCGGGTCCCCCAACGAGCACCCTCCCGACCAGGTCCTCCGCGACTCCCTCGGGCTGGCGGAGACCGACCAGGTGTTTCGCGTCGAGGTGGTGGCGGAGGACGGCCGCGAGGACGCCCGGCCTCCCGAGGTGACGATTCCGCCGGGGGCCTTCGTCGAGTTCGTGACGGGCGACCGGCGGCTCCACACCGTCGCCTTCCTCCTCGACGACATGGACCCGTCGACGGCGGACTTCCTGCGGACCACCGACCAGGTCGAGAGCCCGCCCCTCCTGGAGCTCGGGAGCCGCTTCGTGCTCTCCTTCCGCGGCGCGCCGCCGGGGCGCTATCCGTACCAGCTCGAAGGGAACGGCCGACCCGCCCGGGGTCTGGTGATCGTGGAGGAGGCGTCGCGGTGATCCTCGTCGGATAGCCCCCGCATGACGCGCATCGCGGTCATCCCCGGTGACGGTATCGGGCGCGAGGTCACCGGCGAGGCCACGCGGGTGTTGCGCGCCGTGGCCGCCGTCCACGGCATCGACCTGGACCTCGTCGACTGGGAGCTGGGGGCCGAGCGCTACCTCGAGCGGGGTGTGACCATCACCGACGCCGAGTTCCGGTCCCTGGCCGACGAGCACGACGCCATCCTCCTGGGAGCGCTGGGTGATCCCAGGGTGCCAGGGCACGAGCACGCCCGGGACATCCTGCTGGGACTGCGGTTTCGGCTGGACCTGTACGTCAACTACCGGCCCTGCGTGCTCCTCGACCCTTCCCACTGTCCCCTGCGGGGGTCCGATCGGGCGATCGACATCCACGTCTTCCGGGAGAACACCGAGGGGGCCTACGTCGACATGGGGGGTATCCTGAGACGGGGCACTCCCGACGAGGTCGCGATCCAGGAGGACGTGAACACCCGCAAGGGCGTGGAGCGGATCGTGAGGGTCGCGTTCGACTTCGCACGACGGCGCGGAATGGAGTCGGTGACGCTGGTGGACAAGGCCAACGCGATGCCCGCCGCGGGCGGGCTGTGGCGGCGCGTCTTCGAGGAGGTGGGGGAGGAGTACGACCTCCTCCGGAACGCGGTCTACGTCGACGCCATGGCCATGGACCTCGTCCGGCGCCCCGAGCGGTACTCGGTGGTGGTCGCCTCGAACCTCTTCGGTGACATGGTGAGCGACCTGGCCGCCGAGATCGCCGGCGGCCTCGGCCTGGCGCCTTCGGCCAACGTCCACCCGGGGGGCCACGCCCTCTTCGAGCCCGTGCACGGCTCGGCCCCCGACATCGCTGGCACCGGCACGGCGAACCCTCTCGGCGCCATCCGGTGCACCGCGCTCCTGCTGGAGTACTTCGGGCACGTGGATGCGGCGATCGCCGTCGAGCGCGCGGTGCGCGCGTCCCTCGCCGAAGGGCCCCGGACCCCCGACGTCGGAGGGCGGGCCCGCACCGCCGACGTCGGGGAGTGGATCGCGGGTCACGTCGAAGCGCACCCACCGCGTGCGGAGGAATGAGCATGCCACGGCAGCTCGAGCCGGAGTTCGTGGGGCGGACGTACGACGACTTCCTGGTCAGGCCGCGGAAGGGCGTGGTGATGTCGCGAGAGGACATCGCCCTCACGTCCCGGCTGACCCGCGACATCGAGATCGAGCTCCCCGTCGTGGCCGCCAACATGGACAGCGTGACCGGCGGCACCATGGCCGAGACCATGGCCCTGGAGGGGGGTGTGGGCTTCGTGCACCGGGGCCAGTCCATCCGCGGGCAGGTCGGGCAGATCCAGGCGGTCAAGCGTAGCCACGGATTCGTGGTAGAGGAGCCGATCACGGTTCCGAGCGACGTACCGCTGCGGGAGGCGAGGGACTACGCCGCCCGTCACGGCACCAGTCTCCTGGTGGAGGAGAGGGAGGGCAGCGGCATCCTGGCGGGGCTCCTCACGGCGCGGGACATCCCCTGGTTCGAGGGATGGGAGGACCGCCCGGTGTCGGAGCTCATGACCCCCTTCGACCAGCTGCGGACCGCCCGACCGGGGATCGGGCTGGAGGAGGCCGAGCGGCTCCTCTTCGAGAACCGCGTCGAGAAGCTGCCGCTGGTGGACGAGGACCGGCGCATCCGGGGACTCATCACCAAGCAGGACGTGATCCTCCACCGGCACCGGCCCCACGTGAGCAAGGACGCCAAGGGGCGGCTCCTCGTGGGAGCCGCGATCGGCGCCACCGGGGACTATCTCGAGCGCGCCGCCGAGCTGGTGGCGGCCGGGGTCGACGTGGTGCTGATCGACATCGCGCACGGCCACTCCGAAGTGATGGCCCGGGCCGTGGAGGGGTTCCGGCGCGACTTCCCCGACGTCCCATTGGTGGCGGGCAACGTGGGGACCACGGACGGGGCCCGCTTCCTGGCGGACCTGGGGGTGGACGCCATCAAGGTCGGCATCGGACCCGGGCGCGGCTGCCGGACCCGCCTCGAGACCGCCGGGGGCGTGCCCCAGCTCCAGGCCGTGCGCGAGGCCTGGCTCGCGGTCGGGGACGAGGTCCCCATCATCGCGGACGGCGGTGTCACCCAGGACAAGGACATCTTCCTCGCCCTCGTCTGCGGCGCTTCCACCGTCATGATCGGGAGCGGTCTCTCCGGCACGGACGAGGCCCCCGGACACGTCATCGAGGACCCCGCCAGCGGCCAGAAGCTCAAGATCTATCGGGGCATGACGTCTCCCCAGGCCGTGCTGGAGACCCACTACGCCGCGGAGTCGGACGAGGTGGAGGAAGCGCTCGCGACCCCCCCCGAGGGCCAGGAGATCCAGGTTCCGTACAAGGGGAGCGTGGTGGCCATCCTCCACCGGATGCGGGGGCACCTGCGCTCCTCGGTGAGCTACGCGGGGACCCGCACGCTGGCCGACGCCCGCGAGCTCATCGTTCCCGATCCGCTGCGCCACCTCATCCCCCTCTCCGAGGCCGCGTACCGCGAGTCGTACGAGAGGTAGGACGTCGCGTCCGGCCCCGGGCCCCGGTCCGTGAACCGCATCCCCCCGGCCGGGGTACGCCGAAGCTGCGGAAGGTCCCGGCGTCGGGTTCTCTTCCGTCCGAAGCGACACCATCCCCATCGAGGGCGTCCATGGGCACGCAGGGCCATCCGCGGGACATCGTGTTCCTCTCCGCGAAGCGGACCGGCTTCGGGACGTTCGGGGGATCGTTGCGGGACCTCACGGCCACCGACCTCGGGGCCGTGAGCTCGAAGGCCGCCATCGACGCGGCGGGCGTCACGCCCGAGCGGATCGACCACACCTTCTTCGGCAACGCGCTCCAGACCTCCGCCGACGCCGTCTATCTGGCGCGGCACGTGGGACTGCGCTGCGGCGTGCCCGCCGAGCGTCCCGCCCTGACGGTGAACCGACTCTGCGGCTCGGGCTTCGAGGCCATCGTGCAGGGGGCGAAGGATATCCTGCTCGGGGGGTCGCGTTGCTGCCTCACGGGAGGCACCGAGTCCATGAGCCAGGCGCCCCACGTCGTCCGGGGCGCCCGCTGGGGCGAGCTCAGGCTCGGTCCCGCCGGCGAGCAGTTCGAGGATCTGCTCTGGCAATCGCTCCTCGACTCCGGCTGCGGGCTCACGATGGCGCAGACGGCGGAGAAGCTGGCCGAGAAGTACGGGGTCACCCGGGAAGAGGCCGACGCCGTGGCCCTGGCTTCCCAGCGGCGGGCGAGGGATGCGTGGGACGCGGGCCGCTTCGACGCCGAGGTGGTGCCGGTGACGGTCCGCACCCGGAAGGGCGAGGTCGAGTTCCGGGCCGACGAGCACATGCGGCCGGATACGACGATGGACGCCCTGGCCGGGCTCCGGCCGTACTTCAAGAAGGACGGGCTGGTCACGGCCGGCAACGCGAGCGGGATCGGCGACGGCTCGGCGAGCCTGGTCGTAGCGGACCGGGAGTGGGCCGAAGCCGAGGCCCTGGAGCCCCTGGCACGGCTCGTCTCGTGGAGCTTCGTGGGCGTCGACCCGTCGATCATGGGAATCGGTCCCGCGCCCGCGATCCGGAACGCGCTGGACATCGCGGGCCTCACGCTGGACGACATGGACCTCGTGGAGGTCAACGAGGCGTTCGCCCCGCAGTACAAGTCCGTCGAGAGAGAGCTGGATCTCGACTTCGAGAAGACGAACGTGGACGGCGGGGCCATCGCGCTCACCCATCCCCTGGCGGCCTCCGGGGCGCGCATCACCGTCCACCTGCTGCACGAGCTGCGACGCCGCGGTGGCACGCACGCGGTCGGCTCGGCCTGCATCGGGGGCGGACAGGGGAGCGCCGTCGTGATCGAGGCTCTCTGACCTCGCGCAATCCGTTCCCCCCCGCCGGCCGAGCCATGGACCGCGACCGACGACTGAGCCGCGAGGAGTTCGACGACGTGATCCGTCGGGCGAGCGAGCTCGCCGCCCACGAGTCGGAGGCGTCCAGCGAGCTCAGCGAGGGCGAGCTCTACAGGATCGCGAGCGAGGTCGGCCTTCCGGAGCAGCACGTGCGCAAGGCGCTGGTCGAGCTGCGCACGGGCGCGCTGCCGTCGAGACGGAGCCCGGGGAGAGTCGAGCGGCTCTTCGGCCCCGAAACGGTCCACGCGGCGCGGGTCGTCCCGGGCACGTGCGCGGGCGTGGGGGAGAAGCTCGACGACTTCCTCGTCGCGGGCCAGCTCCTCCAACCCGTACGTCGCTCGAGGCACCGGCTCCAGTACCGCCCGTCCATCGACTGGGTCTCCCAGATTGCCCGGGCCGCCAGCTCCACGTCCCGGCGCTACTACACCGCCTCGGCCAAGAGCGTCGAGGTCCGGCTCGAAGACCTTCCGGACGAGCAGGGGAGGGTCCTGGTGGAGCTCGAGGTGGATCCCGGCACCCGGGGCGACGCCCTCGGGGGCACCGCGCTCGGCGGGACGCTGGGTGGCGGAGCCGTGGGGTTCGGAGCGGGAGCCCTGGTCGCGTCGACGGCCCCCGTCGGGCTGGCGGTCGCCGCGGGCCTGGTCGTGGGGGGTGCGGTGGCCGCCTCGATCGCCGCCCTGGCCGGCCGGAGGCACCGGCGCAAGATCGGCGACGTGAAGGCCGAGGTGGAGGGCATCCTCGACCGACTCGAGCTGGGCGAGTCCCTCGAGCCCCCGCCGCCCTCCTGGCGCAAGTGGGTGGAGCGCCAGTTCCATGGGGCGCGGAAGATCATGGAGGACTACACCGGCTCCTCGCCGGACGTGGACTCCGACGACTTCGGGCGCGGGCCCTGACCGGGTCCGCATCGGCGACGGGGCGCCCGGGCCGGAGAGGGCGGGACCGACCGGAGGGACCGGCCCGGTCCGGGCGGTCGAAGAGACCAGGAGACGACGAACGGTGAGAGTCGAGAAGGTCGGTGTGGTGGGTTGTGGCCTCATGGGGAGCGGCATCGCCGAGGTCGCGGCCCGGAGCGGCTTTGACGTGACGGTCCGGGA
>JASFUL010000162.1:0-10113 GCA_050050315.1 Gemmatimonadota bacterium | reverse complement strand
GCCAGCCACTCGGGCAGCGTGCAGCGCTTCTTCGGAGGCGACCTGCTGTCGCTGGGCGGCACCCTGCGCCTGGCCCCTTCGCCCAGCTTCGAGGCGTCCCTGCGCCTCAGCCGGAACCGCGTGGACGTGCCGGGGGGCGAGTTCGTCACGGACATCGCGAGCGCCAGGCTCGCCTATTCCTTCAGCACCCGCCTCAACACGAACCTCCTCGTCCAGTACAACAGCCTGGCCGACCAGCTCACGACCAACCTGCGGGTGGACTTCATCCACCGCCCCGGGAGCGATCTGTTCGTCGTCCTCACGGAGAGCCGGGGCGAGAACGCGGCCCTGGGCCAGGACTCGCTGTGGGACCTCCAGGACCGGGGGTTCGTGGTGAAGCTCACCTGGCTCGAGCGCTTCTGACGGGAGGGCCCGGCCTGCTCGACCCTCCTGGCACTCCCCCTCCTTCACGGCCGCCGCGCCCGGCTCCCCTGGGACGGCCGACCGCATGGCGGGACCCGTCGGCGGCGCAGATCAGAGCCGGAGCGCTTCGGCGGGATCCACTCGGCCGGCCCGCCGGGCCGGGATCCACGACGCGGCGACGGCCACGGCCAGCAGGAGGAAGGCCGCCCCCGCGTAGCTGAGCGGGTCCGTCGGCCCGACGCCGTACAGCATCCCCCGCACCACCTCGGAGAGGGCGGCCGCGCCGGCCAGGCCCACCACCGTGCCGGTCCCGGCGAGCCGTAGCGTGCTCCCTCCCACGAGCCTGCGGAGGTCGGAGGTGCGGGCCCCGAGCGCCCGGCGGAGGGCCATCTCGCCGGTGCGCTCCTGGACGACCCACGCCATCAGCCCGTACACGCCGGTGACGGCGAGGACGACGGCGACCAGGGCGAGCACCGTCACCAGCGTGGCCTGGAAGCGCCAGGGAGCGGCGGCCGACGCCACCAGCTGCTCGCCGGTGCTCACCGCCACCACCGGGAGGAGCGGGTCCGCCCGTCCGACCGCCTGCCGGAGGTCCCCGACAAGGTCGACCGGGTCGCCCCTGGTCCGGAGAACCAGGAAGGCCGACGGCCACGGCTCCTGGGCCAACGGGACGTACGCCTCGGCGTCGGGCTCCCGGGTCAGCGCGGCGTGCCGGACGT
Source organism: Gemmatimonadota bacterium (assembly GCA_050050315.1). Taxonomy (GTDB): domain Bacteria; phylum Gemmatimonadota; class Gemmatimonadetes; order Longimicrobiales; family Gaopeijiaceae; genus JASFUL01. Next base: position 8,992 of record JASFUL010000162.1, on the reverse strand, counting down.
CCTCCACCACGCCCACGACGCGGACCCACGGCCCGTCGTCGCCGGAGAAGCTGATCCGCTGCCCGAGCACCTCCTCGCCCGGCCAGAACCTCCGGGCCATGGTCCGGTTGACGACCGTCACCGGCGCGTCGCCCTCGCCGTCTGCCTCGTCGAGCCCACGGCCCCTCAGGACGTCCATGCCCATGGCGTCGAAGTAGGAGGCGCTGACCGCGCGTAGCGCGGTGACGTCGAGGTCCGCGAACGACGGCACCGGCCTTCCCTCGACCTGGAACCGGAAGGCGTCGGACTTGCCCGCGAGGGGGAGGTAGTTCACCAGGGCGGCCCGGGTGACTCCCGGCAGGGCCCGGGCCTCGTCCAGAAGGCTCCGGTAGAGGTCCAGGCGGTCGGAGGCGCCCGGGTAACGGTCCCGGGGGGGCTGCACGCTGGCGGTGAGGAGCCCCACGGGGTCGAAGCCGGGGTCGACCCGTGCCAGCGCGTTCGCGCTCCGCAGGAAGAGGCCCGATCCGGCCAGGAGAAGGGTGGCCATCGCGACCTCGGCGGCGACGACCACGTTGCGCACGCGCGTGCGGCCTCGCGACGCGGTGGACGCCCCTTCTCGCAGCACCTCCATCGGTCGTCCGACGGTGCCCCGGAGCGCCGGCAGGAGGCCGAAGAGGAGCCCGGCGACGAGCGTAGCCGCGAACGCGAACGCGTACACGGTCGGATCGAAGGCCTCTCCCGCGGTGGCGGGAAGGTCGACGGTCACGACGGCCAGGAGCCCCGCGGCGAGGACCCGGGCCAGGACCAGCCCGGCGACCCCGCCGACGAGCGACAGCAGCAGGCTCTCGGCGGCGAGGTGCCACACGAGCCGCCCGCGAGGGGCCCCCAGGGAGGTTCGCACGCCGAGCTCACGGCGCCGCCCGGATGCCCGGACCAGCAGGAGGCTCGCCCCGTTGGCGCACGCAACCAGGAAGACGAGCCCCCCGGCGCCGAGCAGCACCAGGAGGAGGGAGGTCAGGTCCCCCACGAGCTGGTCCCGGAGGGGCACGACGGTGACGCCCCAGCCCCGGTCCGTGTCCGGGTACTCGGCCTCGAGCCGACGGGCGAGGGCCTCGAGGCCGGTCCGGGCCTCCTCGACGTCCACTCCGGGGGCCAGACGCGCCAGCACACGGAACGCGTGGGCGGAGCGGCTCTGCGGGACGTCGATGACCAGGGGGACGACCACGCGGGCGGCCTCGGGGAACTGAGCGTGCGGCGGGAGCACGCCCACCACGTCGTAGCGCCGCCCCTCCAGCGTGAGCGTGCGCCCGAGAACCCCGGGGTCGGCGCCGAAGCGCTCCGTCCAGAAGGCGTTCGTCAGGAGGACCACGCCGTCCCTGCCGGGTTCGGCCTCGTCCGGCGAGAAGGTCCGGCCGAGGGCCGCCTCCACCCCCAGGAGCCCGAAGATCTCCGGCTCCACCCGGCCCACGCCGAGCCGCTCCGGGTCGCCCAGGCCGGTGAGGTCGTAGTCGTCGAGTCGCCACGCCGCCACGGAGGCGAAGGCTCCGTCCAGACCCCGCCAGGCGTCGATCTTGGCCGGCGCGGCGGGGACCCGGTCGGCGTCCATCTCGGGGTACGCCTCCCAGACGCCGACGACCCGGTCCGCCGCGGGCCACGGCAGGGGATCGAGCACCACGTCGTCCACCAGACCGAAGACCGCGGTCACCACGCCGATCCCCAGCGTGTAGGCCCCCGCGGCGAGCACGGCGAAGCGCGGCCGCCGGGCCAGTGCCCGGGCGGACGCGCGGAGGTCGGAGAGCAGCGCGGTCGTGGTCATGGTCGTCGTCACGGAGTGGGACGTCGCGTCCGGGTGTCCCGTTTCGCGTGGTGTGCCGGTTCCCGGGGTCACTCGAGGACGCCGGGCAGCGGCCCGTCACCCCGCGACTCGGCCGGTCGGGCGAAGTGTATCGCCGGGAGCTCGATCGTGCAGGCGGTCGGCGTGTGCCGTCGCACCCACCGCAGCAGGAGCGTCCGCACGGCCGCGCCGGGCTCCGAGCTCAGTGGACGAGCCGAATCCCGAGCTGCAACTGGCCACGTGGGGTCGGGGCGATGCGGATCGGGGAGCGCTTCACCGGCCGCCACCCCTCGTCGATCATCGACCGGCCGATCAGGTTGCCCGCCAGGGCACCCGCCACGCCTCCGACGGCCATGCCCAGCCACACCGCCACGATCTGGTCGGCCCGCCTCTCCAGGTCGCTCGCGAGGCTGGCCCCCACCGCACAGCCCACGGCGGACCAGGCATCGTCGAAGCTCCGCTCGCAGCGCTTCGGGGCCGGGGGGTCGTTCAGGTGATTGGCGATCACGCCGCCCGCGGCCAGACCGAGGACGCCGCCGAGAATCGACGAGCCCCTGGTGGGGTCGGACCGCCTCCACCACTCCACGACGACCCCGGACGATGTCACGACCGAGACCGGAGAGTCCAGCCCCCGGACGGCCAGCAGGAGCGTGTCGCCACTCGAGCGCATGAGCACGCCCTCGAGAGCCGTCGAGGAGTCCACCCCGGGGCCCACGATTCGAAGGCGCTGTCCCTCGAGCCGACTCCACTCCCGGACTCCGACGGAGGGCCCGTGGTCGTCGACGGCCGACTGCTGAGCGTGAAGCGGGGTCGAAGAGACGGTGGCCAGGGTGGCCAGGAACACGAGCGAGCGCATGGTCCCCTCCAGAGGTCAGGTGTCATGCTGAACCTGGGCCGAATCGGAAGGAGGGTGGGTACGTCGATCTACGGAGGAACCCCGCGACGCTGCGTAGACGGGAGTGATCGAGATCGTCGTCGGTGTGCCACGCGTCTCACGGTGGCGGCGCGTCGGGGCTCGAGGCTGCTCCAGATGGGGGGTGCACGGGATCCGAACGATCGAGCGCCTCCGGGGTTGCCGTCCCCATGATCCGACTGCCCGACCCCGAGGACCTGCTCGACGCCCGCTTCCCGCTGGGGGACGGGACGGCCGAGACGGAGTCCGGGGCCCGCTGCCCCCACTGCGGCGAGGCCGTCACGCTGGCCCTCGATCCCGGGGGTGGGCCGCGCCAGAGCTACGTCGAGGATTGCCCGGTGTGCTGTCGCCCCTGGGCCGTGCGCGTGCGCTGGGACGGGGAGGGACGCGTCGCCGTGGAGCTCTCCGGGTCACCCTGATGGACGGGCGGGCGCCCCGCCGACCCGGGACGCTCGGCACGAACTGCGGCGCCGGGTCCGGGCGCTCTACACCCTCCTGCCGGACATGATGGCGCGATGCCAGGTGGGGGCGCGCTCGGGAAGTTCGGCCATCTCCTCCTCGGTGAGCACGTGCAGGTCGATGGCCACCGGGAAGCGCGAGGGGAGGTAGTCGGGCAGTCGGTCCCGCGGCCTGCGCTCGTCGGACTCGACGACCACGCAGAGGTCGACGTCGCTCGCGGGCGTCGCGGTGCCCGAGACCCAGGATCCATACCAGTAGATCTCCGCCACCTCCGGATTCCGAGCCCGGAGAAGGCCGGCGTACTCCGCTACCGCCGCCGCGACCCGTTCCGGGTCAGCCCAGCGCACCACGGCAGAACTCCAGGATCGCTTCGGCGTCGGCGATGGCGGCCTCCGCCTCGCCCGCCGTGTAGTAATCGGTGGGTGCCCCGGACTCGAAGCCGTTGGGGTATCGAGTCGGGATGTAGTGCTTGTCCAGCCGTCGTCCGGCGTCGGCCAGCCCGTCCGGAACGTCCAGTCGCTCGGCGATCTCGCCGACCAGGACGGTGACCGAGTGTCCCCACGCTTCGCCTCCTTCGGCCTGCACGACCGACTTCAGAGCCTTTTCCGCCGCCTGCTGGGCGGCGAAGCATGCCCATTCGTGATCCCCGTCCTCCAGGGAGTTCCGGGCGTGGCGGAGGTCCGCCTCGGACTGGCGGAACCAGTCGGCGTGTCGGTTGGCCATGGTCCGAAGGCTAGAGGCGGGTCCCGGGGTCAGCAAGGCGGGAGGAGGGACGCCCCCGGCGTCGGATCGGATCGGACCCTCCGCGGCCTCCCCCTTGACCCTCACGCCACGTGAGGCTCTAGACTCCTTCTTTGCGCTCCGTCCCCCGTCGAGGCCCTCGAGGTGGAAGTCGGCTGTAGTAGCTTCCGACCAGGGCGGGGGGCGGCGAGGACGGGCCCGACGGGAGGCACCCATGAGCGACACGTGGACCGTGGGGGAGGTGGCGGAGCTCGCGCACGTCACGGTGCGGACGCTCCACCACTACGACGAGATCGGGTTGCTGACCCCCTCGGACCGCACCGGGAGCGGCTACCGGCTCTACTCCCGGTCGGAGCTCGACCGTCTCCACCAGATCCTCCTTTTCCGGGAGCTGGGCTTCGGGCTGGAGGCCGTCGGGCACCTCCTGGACGACCCGACGTTCGACCTCGAGGACGCGCTGCGGGCCCAGCGGGACCTCCTCACGGAGCGCGTGGAGAAGACGGAGGCGATCATCCGGGCCGTGGAAGCGGCCCTGGAGTCACTGGAGAAGGGGATGCCGATGAGCACCGAGCGGATGTTCGAGGGCTTCGAGGACTTCGACCACGCCGAGCACGCCGAAGAGGCGGAGGAGCGCTGGGGCGGCTCGGAGCCGTGGAAGGAGTCCATGCGCCGCGCCCGGAACTACAAGAAGGCCGATTGGGGGAAGATGAAGGAGGAGCAGGACGACATCTGGCGTCGGATGGCCGACGCGATGGCCGCCGGCACGGAGCCCACCGACGACGCCGCGGTGGCGCTGGCCGAGGAGGCGCGCCTCCTCGTCGACCGGTGGTTCTACCCGTGCAGCCACGCCATGCACGTCGGCCTGGCGGCCATGTACGAGACCGACGCGCGCTTCGCCGACTTCTTCGAGCAGCGCGCCGAGGGCCTGGCGGCCTACGCCATCGCGGCCATCCGGGAGAACGCCCGTCGGGCCGAGGCGTCCGAGGACGCCTAGCGGCGGGGCGGGACCCCTCACCGCCTGGATCCGGGGAGAGAGACGGGCCGAGGCATGTCGGCAGGGCGCCTACGGAGTGGCGCCCTGCCGTTCGTTCGCGGGCAAGGCCCGGCTGCCCGTCCTACCGACCGCCTCCCGACAGATTCGTCATCATCCAGATGTCGCCCTTCGGCTGGCCCCCCTGCAACGCGATGCGGCGTCCGTCGGGGCTCAGGAGCCAGGACGAACCTGTCCGGGGAGGCGCTCCAGAGGACGACGCGCGAGGGCGGCCGGAGTGGGTGGTCCTCGGGGGACGTCGCGACGGACGCCCCTGGCCCGCCCGCGGCCAACCTCCGATATTGGCGCCCCGACCCTTCCCGACTCCCGAGGGACAGACACCATGCGCAGAATCGTGACTCTCTGCCTGCTCGCGGCGGCCGTCGCGATGGGCACCTCCGACCACCTCGAGGCCCAGGACTCCGGGCTGCTCGCCCCGGGCGAGATGGCGCCGGACTTCGAGCTTCCCGGTGCGACCCGCTACGGGCTGCTGGCGGAGCCGGTCCACCTGAGCGACTACCGGGGCGACACGGTGGTGCTCGCCTTCTTCTTCCGCGTCCGAACGCGTGGGTGAACGATCCAGATGACAGCGTACCGTGATCAGTACGCAAGCCTCTTCAACAACGGTCAGAACGTCGTCGTGATCGGGATCTCGAACGACTCCCCCGAGGAGCTCGGGTCCTGGCTGCACGACATGGACTTTCCGTTCCTGTTCGCCAGCGACGCAGACAACGGCGGCGCCACCTACACCGCCTTCGGGGGCGGCCTGCGCGACAACGACATGGTGGACAGCCGCGCGGTGATCGTGATCGGTCCCGAGGGCCGGATCGCTCACAACATCGAGCAGTTCAACCCCAACGACCCGGCGGCCTACGAGGAGCTGGCCGAGGCGGTCGACCGCGTGACGCCGGAGCCCGAGGGCCAGTAGGGCAGGGTCGGTCGGAGATGGAGAGGCCCGGGGCGGCGGAGCTCGCTCCGGGCCTTCTTCCTGGTGTGGCGAGCTCCGGCGGTTGCCGGGTGGACGGGGCGTGGCGTCAGCCGCCCAGCAGCCGCTCCACCGCGGCGACCAGGTCCTGGTCGCCGCCGACGCCGGTGTAGGCCACCTTCCCCTCCGCGTCGAGCAGGACGACGATCGACGTCACGGCGGCGTCGTACGCACGCACGGCGGCGCCCCGGGCGTCGAACAGGAACGGGTAGCCCGGATCGTGGTCCTCCAGGTGACGCCGGATGCGCCTGGGCGTCTGGGACACGCCTACCGCGACCGCGACCACGTTGAGCTCGTCACCCCAGCGCTCCTGCACCGCGTCCATCTGCGGCTGCAGCGCCTCGCAGTTCTCGCACCAGGTGGCCCAGAACTCGATGAGCGCCGGCCCGGCGATGTAGTCGCTGAGCTCCACGGCGTTTCCGTCCAGGTCCTCGAGCGCTGCCCCGGGTCCCACCGTGCCCAGGGGGAGCGACACGCCTCCGGACTGGGCGGACAGCCCCGCGGCAGAAACCGCTAGGAGCGCCACCACGGTCAGCACACGGTTCCATGTGAGCATCTTCGCGTCGAGTCGAATGCGCCTCATGACCTCAGAAGTTGTAGCCGGCCATGACGAAGTAGTACTCCGCCATGCCGAGCATGATCACCGCCGCCGCCCGCTTCATCCACACCATCCATGGACCTGAACGCGGAAGGAGCGTGAGGGTTCCGGAAGAGAGCCCCACGGCGATCAGGAGCGCCGTCATCCCGAGGGAGAAGACGAAGAGGTAGACGAAGCCCATGAGGCCGGCACCGGTCGCGGCCACCCAGGTGAGGACGACCGCGAAGGCCGGCGCGCCACACGGCGCCGCCACCACGCCGGACATCGCGCCCATCAGGAACACCGCGCCGTACGAGCCGCCACCCTGCTCTCCGGCGAACTGCATGAGCCGGCGCGGGATCGGGACCGGCAGCACGTCGAGCATCACGAGGGCGAACAGCACCAGGAGGTTGCCGATCGCGAGCCGCGCCCACGGGCTGGCGCTCACGGTCCCGAACAACTGTCCGGTCACGCCCGCCAACGCGCCCAGGGCCGCGTAGAGCGTGGCGAGACCCACCGCGTAGGTGAGCGTGAGACCCACGGTCCGCCACCGGGTCTGACCCTCCCGGGCCGAGCCGGCGATCACGGCGCTCGTGATCGGGATCATCGGATACACGCACGGCGTCAGGCTCGTCAGCACCCCCGCGCCGAAGAGCGCGGCCAGGGCGACGAGCGGGCTCTGTGACAGCGCCTCGGAGAGGCCGCCGGCGGGCTCGATCTGAAGGAGGGCGAAGATCGTCACGGGCAGGACGCTAGCGGGGTTGTACGGGTCTCGTCCACCCGGGGAGGGGGATGGGGTGGCGCGGAGAGAGTCGACGAGGCGGGCGCGTGACCCCGAAGAGACCGAGCCCTGGGCGCCCTCGCGCAAGCCCTCCCTCACTGGCTGGACGGGAGACCGTGCACACGCGCGACCGTGGGAATAGCTTTCGTTCGGGCAGCTCCACGGACTCAGCCACGGAACCCCACCGATGAAGAAGATCGTTCTCGCCTACAGCGGCGGGCTGGACACCGCCTGCATCCTCAAGACCCTGCTCCAGGAGGGCCACGACGTCCTGGCCTACGTGGCCGACGTGGGGCAGCAGGAGGACTTCGAAGACGTGGCCGAGCGCGCCCGCCGCACCGGGGCCGGCGAGGTCTTCGTGGAGGACCTCCGGGAGGAGTTCCTCACCGATTTCATCTTCCCGGCCATCGCGGGCAACGCCATCTACGAGAATCGCTACCTTCTCGGCACCGCGCTGGCCCGTCCCGTCATCGCCCGGCGCCAGGTGGAGATCGCCCTCCGGGAAGGCGCCGACGCCGTGGCCCACGGCGCCACCGGCAAGGGGAACGACCAGGTGCGCTTCGAGCTGGCCTTCGCCGCCCTGGCGCCGAGCCTCGAGGTCATCTCGCCGTGGAAGGACCCCCGCTTCCTGGCCCGATTCCAGGGTCGTTCGGACCTGCTGGCCTTCGCGCGGGAGAACGGGATCCCGGTGGAGGCCACGGCGGAGAAGCCCTACTCCAGCGACGAGAATCTCATGCACCGCTCCTACGAGGCGGGGCTGCTGGAGGATCCCGACCGGCCGCCGCCCGAGGACATGTTCCGTCTCACCCGGTCCCTGGCCGACGCCCCGGACGAGCCCGACGACGTGACGATCCACTTCAAGGACTCCACCCCCGTGCGCCTGGAGAACCCGCGCGCCGGCGTCGATCTCACGGAGCCCGTGCCCCTCTTCGAGTACCTGAACGAGATCGGAGGACGCCACGGCGTCGGACGGGTCGACATGGTCGAGAACCGCTTCGTGGGCATCAAGTCGCGCGGCGTCTACGAGACGCCGGGCGGCACGGTCCTCCACCACGCGCTCCGGGACCTCGAGGGCGTCGCCATGGACCGGGAGGTGCTCCGCCTCCGGGACATGCTCTCGCCCCGCTTCTCGGAGATCATCTACAACGGCTTCTGGTTCTCGCCCGAGATGGACTTCATCCAGGCCGCCTTCGCGCAGTCCGAGACCCTCATCGACGGGGAGGTCGTGCTGCGCCTGTTCAAGGGCAACGTGATTCCCATGGGCCGGAGCTCCACCAGCGCCCTCTACGACCGGGACCTCTCGTCCATGGACGTGGCCGGCGGGTACGACCAGGAGGACGCCCGTGGCTTCATCCGGATCAACTCGCTACGGCTCCGGGCCCACAAGCTGATCCTGGGGAAGGCGGAGGCCAGCGCGGAGGCCGGGTGAGGCGCGGGGCTCGGGCCCACCGGTCACGCCGTGGCCGCCCGGCTGCCCCGCCCAGACCATCTCCGGCGCCTCGGAGGTGCCCGTGACGAGGACCGATTCGGCCGGCCTGCTCGCCCGGCGCGGGGCGGTCGCGCTCCTCGCCGTTCTCGGGCCGGCTGCTCCGAGGCCGTCGCTCCCACCCACACGAACGTGGACGTGGCCCGGGCCAGGTGGCTCTCGGCCGACGTGTCCGACGATCGCTTCCAGCTCTCGATCGAGGGGTTC
>JASFUL010000161.1:0-10141 GCA_050050315.1 Gemmatimonadota bacterium | reverse complement strand
AGGGTCCGTGGGCGCCGCGGCCGACGGACCGGCGGTGAGACCGCCGGCCCGCCCGGCCGCCCGGCGACCCCCTACCGGTGGACCAGGATCTCCGACGCGTTCAGCGACCAGAAGTCTGGATTGTTGGGGTCATGGAGGTCCCCCGTGAGCTGGTAGGCCTCGGTGAGCCGGAGGGGGGTTCCGTCGGGCCCGGTCACCCGGCCTCTCCACGTGGCCTTGAAGCTGGCCAGGGTGAAGACCTGGTCGTGGTGCACCGTTCCCGCGGCCACCCGGGCCTCCGGCGACAGGACGAGGCCGCAGGTGAGCTGGCCCGTGTCGGTCCGGTACACGACCACCGGCTGGTCCCGCTCGCCGATCTTCACCAGTCGCTGCCCGACCTCCGCGGGGGTCGCCACGATGGTCCTGGGGGTCGTGCTCAGGGGCAGGCCCTCGCAGAGCTCGACGATCGCGCCGTGCACGCTCATCAGGCCGCGCCGCGCGTCGAAGTGCGTGAAGAAGAAGATCGTCTCGTCCATGGTGATGAAGGCGCCCCGGGACGAAGCCGACGCGGTGCCGATGTCCTCGGCGGCCACGGCGCTTCCGACGCGCTCCGGGGCGAGGGGGGTCGGCGCGTCTGCCGTACAGGCGCCGAGGGCGAGTGCGAGGCCGAGTGCAGTCGAGATACGCTTCATGGAGAGCTCCCGTTACGGGTGGGTCGTCGTGCCGGACCTCGTGCCGGCGACTCGTCGGTGGATACGGGGGCTTCCCGGACGCTCTTGCGACCGTTTTCGCGAGACGGACATGGCGGGTCCACGGCGCGATATCCGGGGGTGGGACGGCGGATCTCCGGCGACACGACTCGTGGCCCGGGACGTCGGTGCCGGGCTCGGTCCCCGGCACGGGGAGGCTCCGGACGCCTCTTCACGGGCTCGGTGACATGCACTTCGTTCAGCATTGACCGAACGTCGGGGTCCGGCGATCGTTCAGGGTCTTCCGCCCGCGTCTCGGTGTTACGGGGGTCCGAGGATGGAGCCTTCCCGGGCTGACTTCGTGGAGGGGATGGGTCTGGCCTTCGAACGGGACGGACTGCCACGCATCGCGGGCCGTCTCCTCGGGCTCCTGCTGCTCTCTCCCGAGCCCCGCTCCCTGGACGACCTCGCCGGGACGCTCTCCGTCAGCAAGTCCAGCGCGAGCACCAACGCGCGTCTTCTCAGCGCCCGCCTCGGCCTCCTCCGGCGCGTCTCCGTCCCCGGTGACCGACGGGATTACTACGAGGTCGCCGAGCGTGTCTACGGAAACCTCCTCGAATCGAGCGTCACGCGCCTCGAGCGGATCCGCTCGTTGGTGAGCCGCGCCCTCGACCGCGACGCGGCCGGAAGTCGCGAGGGAGAAGTGAGGCTGGAGCAGATGCGCGCCTTCTGCGAGCACGTGCTCGCCGCGCTCCACCACGCCCGGGAGAGCTGGGAGCCCCGGGAACCCGCAAGGAGATCTTCGTGACCCGCACGCTCGTGCTCGTCGCGGCCCTGGCGCTGGCCCGGGCTGCGGCCGCCCAGCAGCCGGATACCCTCGCTCCCCTCCCCCTCTCGCTCGACGACGCGGTTCGCCTCGCGACCGTCGAGTCGGGGGAGGTCGAGCTCGCGCGCTCCCGGGTGGCGGTCGCCGACGAGCAGGTGGTCTCGGCCCGGGGGGCGGCCCTTCCCCAGATCAACGCGAGCTTCGGCTTCACCCGGACGCTGGCGTCGGTCTTCGACGCCGGAGGCGGATTCGAGCTGCCCGACTCCCTCCGGTTCGAGCCGGACAGCACGCTTCCCCTCGGGGAACGCGTGACCTACCTCGAGGACCGGGTCCCGGCGGCCGCCTTCGGTAGCCTGGGCCAGCTCTTCGGCGACCTGCCGTTCGGCCAGGAGAACGCCTACGCGATCAGCGTGACCGGCTCCCAGCTCGTGTATTCGGGCGGTCGCGTGGGGTCGGCGCTCGAGATCGCCCACGACTTCGTCGACGCCGCCGAGCTGAACCTGATCGAGGAGCGGGCGGAGCTGGAGCTCCAGGTCCGGTCGGCCTACTACCGGGCGCTGCTGGCCCGCGAGCTGGAGCGGATCTCGGTGGAGGCCCTCGCCCAGGCCGAGCGGTTCTTCGGCCAGGAGCAGTTGCGGTTGGAGGCCGGTCGCGCCTCCGAGCTGGACGTGCTGCGCGCGGAGGTCTCGCGCGACAATCTGCGGCCCCAGCTGGTCGAGGCCCGGAACGCGGCGGACCTCGCCCTCCTGGACCTCAAGCGACTGGTCGACGTTCCGCTCCAGCGTCCCCTCGAGCTCACGACGGGGCTCGACGCGCCCGACCTGGAGTCGGACGGCGGTGCGGTCACCCAGCCGTCCCGGGAGTTCCGCACGGACCGGCGCGCGTCCGTCCTGGCGGCCGATCGCCAGGTCTCGATCGCCCGGGAGCAGGTGTCGGTGGCCAAGTCGGCGTTCCTTCCCGACGTCTCCCTCAGCACGGCGTACGGGCGGCAGCTCTTCCCGTCGAGCGCGTTCGACCTGCGAGGGGACTGGCGCACGGACTGGACGGTTTCGCTGAACGTGAGCATCCCGGTGTTCAGCGGCCTCCGTCGCTTCGCCGACGTCTCGCGGGCGCAGGTCCAGCTCCGTCAGGCCGAGCTCCAGCTGGAACAACTCCAGGAAGCCGTGCAGCTCGAGTACCGGCAGGCCGAGGCCGAGCGGGAGAGAGCCGTCGCCGCGATCGCGGCGCGGCGACGCACCGCCTCCATGGCGGAGCGCGTCTACGAGCTGACCGTCCTGCGTTACGACGAGGGCCAGGCCACCCAGCTGGAGGTCCAGCAGGCCCGGCTGGACCTCCTCCAGGCCCGTACCAACCTCGCACAGGCCATCGCGGACTTCCACATCGCCGACGCCCGGGTCCTCCGGTCCATGGCCGGATCGGGACGAGCTGCCGGCGGCGTGAACACCTCCTCTCCAGGAACCACCCGATGAACGGAACGGCCCCGAGCGCGGCCCCTCACGGCGCGCCCGTCGAACCTCGCTCCCCGATCCGTCGGGGGACGTGCACCCGGTCGGCCCTCCGCCTCCTGCTGGCCGCGTCCGCGGTGGCCGGGCCCGCGGCCTGCTCCGGCGATTCGGCCGAGTCCGACGGCGTCGCGACCGCGTCGGACCCCCACGTCCTGGCCCCCTCCGAGGTCGGGACCGTCGCCCTCGACACGCTGGCCGGCAGCGTGCTGATCACGGGGACGCTCCGTCCCTGGCGGGAGGCGGACGTGAGGGCCCAGGTGCCGGGAGCCGTCACGGAGATCCGGGTGGAGCGGGGCGACCGGGTGGCCGCCGGCCAGGTGATGGCCGTCCTGGATGCCGAGGGAATCCGCAGCCAGGCCGCCGGTGCCGAGGCCCAGGTGGCGGCCGCCCGGGCCGCCGTCGCCCTCGCCCTCCGCCAGCTCGAGTCGGCGCGCCGGCTCCACGAGGCGGGGGCCCTGTCCGACATCGATCTCCAGTCGGCCGAGGCCGGCTACGAGTCCGCACAGGCCCAACTCGCGGCGGCGCGGGCCCAGGCGACGGGCGCCACGGAGTCGGCGGAGCGGGCGACCATCCGGAGCCCCATCGAAGGGGAGGTCAGCCGGCGGGTCGTGAACGAGGGAGAGGCTGTGCAGCCCTCCCAGACGCTCTTCCGGGTGGTCAACTCCGAGTCGCTCGAGCTGTACGGGCAGATCCCGGTGACCCAGGCGATCCGTGTGCGCTCGGGCATGCCCGTGGAGTTCACCGTGGAGGCGCTGCCCGGCCGGACGTTCGACGGCGCGGTCGCCCAGGTCGAGCCGACGGCCAATCCGGACACGCGGCAGGTGGGCGTGTACCTGCGCATCCCCAATCACGATCGCGAGCTGCTGGGCGGGGTGTTCGCGTCCGGCCGGGTTCTCACCCACACGCGGGAGGAGGTCCTGGTCGTCCCGGAATCCGCCGTCCGCCGCGAGGGAGAGCGGTCGTTCGTCTGGGTCGTCGAGGAGGGGCATGTCCGACGTCGGGACGTGACGACCGGCGTCCGGGACGCGGCGAGCGGTCGCGTCCAGATCCTCGCCGGCGTGGAGGCGGGTGACCGGGTCATCACGGTGCCCGGGAGGCTCGAGGACGGAGAGGCCGTGCGGATCGCGGGACCCGCGGGAGGTGGGGCCGAAGACGGTTCCGGCGCCGGCCAGACGGACGGAGGAGGCTGAGCCATGCCCGGACACGAGGAGCCCGGCCGCGACACCGGGACCCCCGACCCCTCGAGAGACGACGGGGTGCGAGGCGGTGGCCTGAGCGCGGTCGCCATCCGACGGCCCGTCTTCACGACCATGATGATGATGGCGCTCGTGGTGGTCGGAATCTTCAGCTTCCGGCGACTCCCCATCGACGAGTTCCCCGAGGTCGACATCCCCGTCGTCACGGTCCAGACGCTGTACCCGGGCGCCAGCCCGGAGGCGGTCGAGCGGGAGATCACCGAGCCCCTGGAGCGGGCCTTCAACCCCGTGGAGGGCGTCGACCGCATCACGTCCGTCTCCCTCGAGGGGGTCTCGCAGATCATCCTGGAGTTCGAGCTCGACCGGGAGGCGGACCCTGCCTCCCAGGACGTCCGGGCCAAGATCGAGGAGGTGCGCCGGGACCTCCCGGTGGACGCCGAGGCGCCGATCGTCCAGAAGTTCGACTTCACCCAGAGGCCCATCGTGTCGTTGGCCCTGGCCTCGGAGGAGATGTCGGTGCCGGCCCTCACCCGGCTGGCCGAAGAGACGATCCGCCGCCGCCTCGAGACCGTGACGGGGGTGGGAAACGTCCAGATCGCCGGGGGCCTCACCCGGGAGGTACGGGTCTTCCTGGACCCGCGGCGCATGGAAGGCCTGAGCGTCTCCACGGGACAGGTGATGGCCGCCCTCCGGCAGCAGAACCTCGAGGTGCCGGCGGGACGGGTGGAGCGCGGCCCCCAGGAGGAGCTGGTCCGGGTCCTCGGGCGGATCGAGGACCCCGCCCAGTTCGAGGACGTCATCGTGGCCACCCGGCAGGGTCAGCCCGTGCGGCTCCGGCAGGTGGCGGAGGTGGTGGACGCCACCGAGGAAGAGCGCTCCCTGGCGCTCGTGAACGGCGACCGGGCCGTGTCGCTGGACATCCTCAAGGTGTCGGGGGCCAACACGGTCGCGGTCGCCGAAGAGGTCAAGGCGGAGATCGAGGCCCTGGAGGAAGAGCTGCCGGCGGGCGTCGAGATCCAGATCGTCCGCGACAACTCGGTCTACATCACCTCGATGGTGGAGGACGTGATCTTCGAGCTGATGCTCGGCGCCCTCCTGACGATCCTGGTCGTGATGATCTTCCTGAACGATCCCAAGGCCACGACGATCACGTCCTTCGCCCTCCCCGTCTCCGTGATCTCGGCCTTCATCCTCATGAACGCCCTGGGGTTCACGCTGAACATGCTGACCCTCATGGCGCTCTCCCTGTCGATCGGGATCCTGATCGACGACGCGATCGTCGTCATCGAGAACATCGTCCGCCACCGGGAGAACGGGGAGGACCACTTCACGGCCGCCCGGTTGGGGGCCCGGGAGATCTTCCTCGCCGTCCTGGCGACCACGTCGAGCATCGTCGCGGTCTTCGCGCCCGTCGCGTTCATGGGGGGGATCGTCGGACGCTTCTTCTTCCAGTTCGGGCTGACGGTCGCGTGGGCCGTGTCGGTCTCCTTCCTCGTGTCGTTCACCCTGACCCCGATGCTCTCGGCCTGGTGGGGCGTGGAGCCGCACAGGGGCGAGGGCGGCAACCCCCTCGCGCGGGCGATCGGCGGATTCAACCGCTGGTTCGACCGGCAGGCGGACCGCTACCGGGGGGCCGTGGACTGGGCGCTGCGCTACCGGAAGACCACTCTCCTGGCGGCCCTGGGGGCCTTCGTGGCCGCGCTGGCGCTGTTCCCGTTCATCGGCGGGGCCTTCATGCCCGACTCCGACAACGGCGAATTCAGCGTGACCTTCGAGACGCCCGAGGGCTCGTCGTTGAGCTACACGGAGGAGAAGGCGCTCCAGATCGAGACCCGACTCCGGGAGCTGGACGAGGTCGACTACGTCTACACGACGATCGGCGCCGGGGCGACGGGCACGGTGACCGAGGGCAACGCGTACGTGAAGCTGGTGCCGGCCGGCGAGCGCGCCCGCACCCAGGCGGAGACGTCCGTGCTGGCCCGGGAGGCCCTCCGGCCGATCTTCGGCGTGGACGTCTCGATCCTCGAGGCGGGCGGCCCGGGTGGCGACCAGAAGCCCCTCCAGGTCAACATCCGGGGCCCCGACGTGGCAGAGCTCCAGTCCCTCGCCAACGCGCTTCTGGGGCGCATGGAGGCCATCCCCGGCATCGTCGACGTGGAGTCCTCGGTCGGGGAGCCGCGCCCCGAGTACCGGATCCACGTGAACCGGGACCTGGCCAACGAGCTGGAGCTCGACATCGGCCAGATCGCCGGCACCCTCCGGCCGCTGCTGGCCGGTCAGACCGTGACGACCTGGGAGGACCCCTCGGGAGAGGAGCGGGACGTGGTGGTCCAGGTGGCGCCGGAGCACCGGGCGTCCGTCGAGGATCTCTCCACGCTCCCCCTGGCGCGGCCTGGAGGGGGAGGGGGCGACGCCCCCCCACCCACCGTGCCCCTCGGCCAGGTCGCCCGGATCGAGCGGGGCGAGGCGCCGGCCCAGATCGATCGGCAGGACCTGCAGCGGGTCGTCACGGTCTCGGCCAACACGCTGCCCGACCTCGCGATCGCCCAGGCCTCGTCGGCCGTGGCGCGGGTCCTCCCGGGGATCGAGCTCCCCGACGGGTACTCGATCTCCTTCGGCGGCGAGACGGAAGCGCTCCAGGAGACGATCGGCTACGTCGTCGAGGCCCTCCTCCTGGCCATCATCCTGATCTTCCTCATCCTCGCGTCCCAGTTCGAGTCGTTCACCCAGCCCTTCGCCATCATGCTCTCCCTCCCGCTCTCGCTGGTGGGGGTGATGCTGGCGCTCCTCGTGACCAACGACACGATGAACATGATGTCGATGATCGGCGTCATCATGCTCATGGGACTGGTCACCAAGAACGCCATCCTGCTCGTGGACCAGGCGAACGAGCGGCGGGAGGAGTACGGGGAGGATCGCCATTCCGCCCTGGTGGAGGCGGGCCGCATCCGTCTCCGCCCGATCCTCATGACGACGCTGGCCATGATCTTCGGCATGCTCCCCATCTCCCTCGCCCTCGGGCAGGGGGGCGGCTTCCGGGCACCCATGGCCCGGGCCGTGATCGGGGGGCTCATCACCTCCACCCTCCTGACCCTGATCGTGGTCCCGGTCGCCTACACGTACATGGACGATCTGGGGCAGTGGCTGAAGCACCACCTCATGTCGAGGGAGCGCGAGCGCGAGATCGAGCGGGAGATGAAGGACGCGGGATTCGAGCCTGCGAGCACCTGGGGAGACGACTAGCCTCCGGGCTCACCCCCCTCCCAGGGACCGCCGGACCCCCACCAGCAGGACCGGCCTGAGTCCCGGCTGGTTCACCGCGTCGTCCGCGTCGTCGTAGTCGAAGCTCTCCCGGGGGTTCACGTCGTCGCCCTCGGGACCGTAGGACGTGTCGTGCCCCGTCAGGCGTCCGGGGAAGAAGTAGTCCAGGCCGGCGGTGATCACGAGGGACGTCCGGGAGCCGAGGGAGAACCGGCTCTCCGCCCCCGCCCCCAGACCCCACTCCGCGGTGGTGACGTCGAAGTCCTCGTTGCCGCCGATGAAGCGGAAGTTGGCCAGGAACCGACCGTGGCGGAGCCCGGCGTAGAGGTACGCGGACTCGCCCGGTACCGCGTCCGACGCCACGAGCACGTCGAGATCCACGTCCAGGACACGCCCCGACTCCTCCGGCGTGCCGTTGGTGGCGTTGTTGATGAAGATCCGTCGCGCCCGTGCGGGGTCGCCCGGATCGTTGCGGGTATAGCCCAGACGGAGACGCACCTCGACGGGCAGCTGATCCGAGAAGTCGCGGACCGAGCCGAACAGCTGGAGGCTCGCCCCCGACGCGAATCCGGTCAGGATTCCGACGTCGACCCGCACGTCGGGACCGGAGTCGCCCTGGGCGGAGGCCGAGGTGGCCCAGGGCGGCAGGAGCGCGAGCAACAGGGCGAGGGTGAGGGGCTTGGCGCTCTCGAGCATGGGAACCTCTCGACCGGCGGGTCGGCTATCGGCATCGTGTCGGCGGTCGGCTTCGTCGCCGACTCACGCACGCGCGCGAGATCCGTGCCAAGAAGCGGGCCCCGGGTGGCCGGCCTCTCCACCACACGCGGGCGCCGACGGGCGGAACCCGCCTTCCGGACCCGGCAGGTCTTGCCGCATCGGACCTTCATTGGACCTGGCGCCTCGCGCCGCCGGAGCCGATCATCGCTCCTCTCCCCCACGTCCCCAACCTCGATCGTCGCATGCCGCTGAACTACCGCCACCTCCGCTACTTCCACGCCGTCGCCCACGAAGGGACCGTCACGGCGGCGGCCGAGGCGCTCCACGTGAGCCAGCCGTCCGTCAGCGCCCAGATCCGGAAGCTCGAGCGGGCGATCGGGCACGAGCTCTTCGACCGGAGTGGCCGCTCCCTGTCGCTCACCCCCGAAGGCCGGGTCGTGCTCGAGTACGCCGACGAGATCTTCCGGCTCGGCAAGGAGCTGGAGCAGACGGTCCGGGGGAGGCTCGAGAGTCGCCCCACGCGGCTGGTGGTGGGCCTGGCGGCCACCATTCCCAACCTGGTGGCCTTCCACCTCCTGGAGCCGGCCTTCGGCCTCGACGATCCCGCCCGGGTCGTGGTCCGGGAGAGCCGCACCGACCGTCTCCTGGCCGCCCTGGCGACCCACGACGTCGACCTGGTGCTCGCCGACATGCCGATTCCGGCGACCGTCAGCGTCCAGGCCTTCAACCACCCCCTCGGCTCGAGCCCCGTGGACATCTTCGGACCTCCCCTCATGGTCCACCGGCTCCGGGACGGCTTCCCGGCCAGTCTCGAAGGCCAGCCGTTCCTCCTTCCCGCCGAGGGATACACGCTCCGACGATCCATCGAGGACTGGCTCGCCGGGTTGGGGGTGCAGCCCAGGATCGTGGCCGAGGTGGAGGACAACGACCTGATCAACGTCCTGGCCGAGGCCGGTGCGGGGATGTTCGCGGCCCCCTCGATCATCGCCGACGACATCCGCGTGCGATACGCGGTCGAACGGGCCGGGCGGGCCGAGGGCGCGGAGGAGAGCTTCTACGCCATCACCGTCGAGCGCCGGATCCGCCACCCCGCCATCGTCGCGATCACCGAGGCGGCCCGCGACGAGCTCGCCGCCGAATGGACAACATAGTTTTTTTCTATCCTACCATGACATAATAGATATTTGAACTAAGTCACCTGTGGCGTGATCGTTGAGCACGAGAGCGACGCGGTGCGCGTGTCGCCGTGACTCCGAGCAGGAGCGATCGTGCCGTTCGCGAGGGCCCTCTACGTCGAATACAGCCCGGCCGGCTCGAGCCGGGGCTTCTCGTCGGCGCTGGAGCTCGCCGGGATGCTGGGGGCCGACCTGACCGTCGCCGGGGTGGCCCCCTTCCCTCCCGGCCGGGACGCCCCGCGCCCGCTGACCCCGGGGGCCGACCTCAGGCACCGGACCCTGGTCCGCCTCTGGCGCCGGCGGCTGGACGATCTCACCACCCGCGTCGAGCGAAACGGCGGTCCGCGGATCCGCCTCGGCGCCCGGGTGCTCGAGGGCGGGAGCGACGCGGTCGTGCGCGAGGTCGAGCGGGAGCGCCACGACCTGGTCGTCAAGGTCGCGGGCCCCGAGCGCTGGCCTGGAGGACTCGACCCCGAAGACCGCGCGCTCCTGCGAAGCTGCCCCTGCCCGCTCTGGATCCTCGACCCCGTCCAGCGCGGGATCCTGGAGGTCGTGGTGGCGGCCGTCGACGTGTCCAACGGAGCGCGTCCGGGGCTGAACACGAGGATCGTCCGGACCGCGGGATCCCTGGCGGCGCGGACGGGCGCCGATCTCCGGGTGGTGCACGCGTGGTCCGTACCCGGCGAGTCGATCCTCGCCAGCCCGCTGCGGGGCGTGAGCCGGCCCCGTCTCCGGAACGTCGTCGCGGCCACTCGACAGGAGCGTCGACGGCGCCTGCTGCGACTGCTCCAGC
>JASFUL010000160.1:0-10146 GCA_050050315.1 Gemmatimonadota bacterium | reverse complement strand
ACCTCGAAGACCTGCACGGAGAAGTCGCGGTCGAAGTCGAGGTCCTCGAGGATCATCCGCTTCGCCTCGGCCGCCTCGGCGTCGAGCCCCATGAGGAGCATCGTGTCGTATGCGTCCAGGGGCGTCATGACGAGAGACGCGTCGTACCAGTCGCGGCCGGTGAGCGACAGCGGTCGCAGGGCGTCGTGGCCGCGGGCGTGCTCGAGGTACCCGTTCCACGCGTGGAGGAAGGCGTCGCGGACGCGCCGGGCCGAGGCGGTGTCGGGCGCGAGGTCCGAGGCGGAGCGCACGGGCCGGCGCACCGTGTCGGGAGGCGCCGAGCCGGCGGCCGGGGATGGAGGGGTCGCGCCGGGGAGCGTCGCCGGCGGATAGGGCGAGAGCTCGTCGGACATCGAGGGCGGACGGTCCTCCCGGGCGGTGCCCCAGGTCTCGCCGGGCTCCGCCGCCATCTCGAGCTCCAGGACGCCCCCTGCCACGACCTCGCCGTGGTGCAGCCAGCTCCGCTCCAGGGGCCGGCCGTTCAGGCGGGCCGCGCGCACGTAGCGGAGCGAGTCGGAGACGCCCGCTGCGCGCACGGTGAAGGTCCGGCCTCCACCCACGTCCAGGGTCGTTTCTTCGAACAACGGGCTCCCGATGACCCACGTCCCACCGACGGGATCGACGGGGTAGAGCCCCACGGCGCTCGCCACGTACCACGCCGACATCTGACCGCAGTCCTCGTTGCCGGCCAGGCCGTCCGGACGGTCGCCGTACTGGGTGGCCAGGATCTGCCGCACGCGGTCCGCGCTCCGCCACGGACGTCCGGCCCAGTGGTACAGGTAGGCGATGTGGTGGCTGGGCTCGTTGCCGTGGGCGTACTGGCCGATGAGGCCGCTGATGTCGGGCGACACGTTCTCGCCCGTGACGACGGTGTCCGCCTCGAAGAGCGAGTCGAGCTTGCGGACGAAGGCGTCGTCTCCCCCCATGGCGTCGATGAGCCCGCGCACGTCGTGGGGCACGAACCAGGTGTGCTGCCACGCGTTTCCTTCGGTGAAGTCGGTGTCCTCCCGGTGGGAGGCGTGGAAGGGGTCGAAGGGCTCACGCCAGGAGCCGTCCGCCAGGCGCCCGCGCATGAACCGCGTCCGGGGGTCCAAGACGTTTCGCCACCACCCGGCCCGCTCGCGCCAGCGGGCGGCCAGGTCGTCGCGCCCCAGGGCCTCGGCGAGCCTCGACGCGGCCCAGTCGTCGAAGGCGTACTCCAGCGTCCTGGTCACCGACTCGACCTCGAGATCGGCCGGGATCCAGCCGTAGTCGCGGTACAGCGGCAGGGCCCGTCCGTCCGACTCGGTGCTTGCCTCCACCGCCTCGAAGAGCTCTCCGGAGTCCACCGGCGAAAGACCCTTCAGCGCCGCGTCCACCACGACGGGAACGCCGTGATGGCCGGTCATGGTGTTGGTTTCGTTCCCCAGCAGGGACCAGATCGGCAGCAGCCCCGACTCGCGCTGGAACGCGACCATGGTCCCGACGAGGTCGGGCACGCGGCCGGGGTCGATCAGCGTCATCAGGGGGTGCTGCGTGCGGAAGGTGTCCCACAGCGAGAAGATGGCGTGCCGCGTGTACCCGTCGGCCCGCCGGACGGCGCCGTCGGCCCCCCGGTACAGCCCGTTCGTGTCCTCGAACACGACGGGACACACCCGCGTGTGGTAGAGGGCCGTGTAGAGCGTCCGACGGTCGGCGTCGCTCCCTCCCGTCACGCGCACCTTACCCAGCTCGTCGGCCCAGGCGGCGCGAGCGGCCCGGCGCGCCGCGTCGAAGTCCCACCCGGGGGCCTCGGCGCGGAGGTTGTCCAGGGCGCCCCGCTCGCTGACGTGGCTGAGGCCCACCTTCACGAGAAGGGTGTCGTCGTCCCGGCGGTCGAACAGGAGGAGGGCCCGCGCCAGCGAGTCGGAGAACGGGGCGGACGCGGCCGGGCCGTCCGCCGCTCCGCCACCGGGCCCACCCGGCACCGGAATCTCCCGGCGCGCCGCCCCGCTTCCGGCGGCGACGACCCGGGCGACGGGCCTCGACAGGGCCATGGCGAAGAAGACCCGCTGGTCCCGGGCCCACCCGGTCGAGCGCCGGTGCCCCAGGAGCAGCGTGTCGTCGACCAGCCGCACCGAGGCGTCGACGGGCGTGTCCCAGTTGCGGGCGTAGCCGAGGTCCACGACCAGCCCGACGTTCCCCGGCTCGCCGGTGGGGCCGCGCCCGTCGGGTGCGGCGGGATCTCCGGCCGAGCGGTCCGCGCCGTCCGGGAAGACGTAGCGGTGGAGCCCGACCCGGGGGGTGGCCGTCAGCTCCGCCTCGATCCCGCTGTCCGCGAGCCGCACCCGGTAGTAGCCCGGCTCGGCCCGCTCGTCGGCGTGGCGGAAGCGCGAAGCCCACGCGACCCCCAGGCGGGCGTCGGAGCCCTCGGGGCCGGGACCCGGCGTGGGGCCGTCCCCCGGGTCCGTCGCGCCGACGACCGGCGCCACCAGGACGTCGAGGAGGTCGCCGATCCCCGTGCCGCTCAGGTGCGTGTGGCTGAAGCCGACGATCACCGAGTCCGACCAGTGGTAGCCGGCCGTCCAGTCCCATCCGCCGCGGCCGTTGTCGGGGCTGAGCTGGACCGTGCCCCACGGCACCGTGGCGCCGGGGTAGACGTGGCCGTGACCTCCCGTGCCGACGAAGGGGTCGACGTCGTCCACGAGGGACGCCGCCGGGGGCCCGGCGTCACCGCACCCGACCACGAGGGCCCACGCCAGCGCGCCCAGCGCCAACCGGGAGGGGGCCGTCAGCCGTCGTCTCCACATCGCGGATCCTCCTCGTTCCGTGAGGTGCCCGTGTCGGGGGCACGCCCGGACGTCCGCCGGGTCCGGTCAGCTGCCCGGTCGGGTCTCGTCTTCGCGGACCCTCGGCGCGATGCCGACCCCCGTGGCCGCGAGCGTCAGGGCCACCAGCACCCCCGTCCAGTTCATGACCGCCCACGGCAGGTACGAGACGGTGGGCACGCCGAGGGTGCCCGCCATGAAGGTACCCGCGGCGCTCCAGGGCACCAGCGGGACCACGACCGTGCCCGAGTCCTCCAGCGTCCGGGAGAGGTTCTTGGCCGCCAGGTCGGCGCGGCGGAAGGCGTCCTGGAAGAGCTCACCGGGCACGATGATCGACAGGTAGGACGACCCGGTGACCACCGCCGTCAGGACGCCCGCCGCCGCCGTTCCCGCCACGAGCCCGAACGTGCCCCGGACGACGCCGAGCACCGCCTCGAGGATCCGGTCCAGCATACCGCACCGCCTGAGGATCCCGGCGAAGCCGAAGGCGCACAGGATGAGCAGCACCAGGTCCATCATCGAGAGCATGCCGCCCCGGGCCAGGAGGCCGTCCACGCTCTCCACGCCCGTGGCCGGGACGTACCCCGAGACCGTCGCCTCAAGCACCTCGGCCACCCCGTCGCCCTGCAGCCACACCGCCAGGACCACGGCGGTCAGCGTCGACAGGAGCATGCCCGGCAGGATCGGCGCCCCGCGCACCGCGAAGCCGAGCATGACCAGCGGCGGCGCCAGGAGCAGCCAGTGGAAGCGGAAGGCGCCGGCCAGGGCGGCCTGGATCGTCGCCACGTCCGACGACGCTCCCCCCGGCTCGCCGAGACCCACCAGCAGGTAGACCCCGAGCCCCAGCGTCCACGCCGGAGCGGTCGTCCACAGCAGCCAACGGATGTGGTCGAAGAGGTTGGAGCGCGCCACGACGGGCGCCAGGTTCGTGGTGTCGGAGAACGGGCTCAGCTTGTCGCCGAAGTAGGCCCCCGAGACGACCGCCCCGGCGGCGGCCCCGGGCGACACCCCCAGCCCGGCGGCCACCCCCATCAGGGCCACGCCCACGGTCCCGGCCGTGCCCCACGACGTCCCCGTGAAGACCGAGACGAGGGAGCAGATCACGCACGTGGTCACCAGGAAGAAGCGCGGTGACATGAGGTCGAGGCCCCACGACACGAGCAACGGAATGGTGCCCGCCGCGATCCAGCTGCCGATGAGCGCGCCCACGGTGATGAGGATGAAGACCGCGGGCAGGGCGGTGGACAGCGCCTCGATCACGCCCTTCTCCATGGACGACCAGTCGTGCCCGAGGCGCCACCCCACCGCGCCGGCCACCCCCGCGGCCGCCAGCAGCATCACCTCGATCCGCCAACCCTGCCACGCGTAGCCGAGAGCCAGGAGGAGGGCCGCCGCGCCCAGCGGGAGGAGGGCCTCGCCGAGGGTGGGTGCGCGGGGTGTCGGACCCCTGGAGGTGTCGGGCGTCGCCTCGCCCGCGTCCGGTCCGCTCATTCCCGGTGGGTCCGGCCGTCGGAACCCCCTGCTACTTCCAGAACTTCCACCACTTCGGCGCCGGCTCGGTCCGGCCCAGGACGGCGTCCCGGAACCTGGCGCCCCTGGCCTCGTTCTGCGCCAGCTTCTCCTCCCGCCTGGCGATCTTCACCGTCGAGTCGCTGAAGTCCTCGACGAAGATGAAGCGGGTGCCCCCGCCCGGGGCCCCGGCCAGCTGGAAGATCCACCGGGTACCGGACGCCTCCGAGACGAGCTCCAGGCGCTCGGCGTCGTCGAAGGCGGCGATGGTGGCGGTGCCACCGTCTCCCCACGTCACCGTCCCATCGAGCCCCCACCCGGGATCCACGGCGGCGATGGGTCCCTCCCACCATTCGGCCCACACGGAGCCGTCGGTGAGGACCCCCCAGACGGCCTCACGCGCCCTCGGAATGTCGACTACCGCTCTGTAGGCCATCCTCCGTCGTCCTCCCCCGTGTGGAATCCCTGACTTAGGCAGGGGAGGGGTGCGGGGCAAGGTCCGGTCTGCGCCCTTCGTCGCCTCACGACGCCACCAGCCCCGGACGCTCGTCCAGCACCGTCAGCACCAGCTCGCCGAAGAGCGTGTTGGCCCAGGCGAACCAGTCGCGCGTGTAGTTCGAGGCGTCGTCGGCGTGGAAGGACTCGTGCATGAAGCCGGTGCCGGCGTGGGTGGCCTTCAGCCACTCGAGACAGCGGGCGACCTCGTCCTCGTCGGTCGAGGTGAAGGCTCGCATGATGATCCCCATCGGCCAGATCATGTCCCGGCCCACGTGGGGCCCGCCCACGCCCTCGGCCTCCGTCCCGGTGAAGAACCACGGGTTGTCGGTCTCGCTCAGCACCGCGGCCCGGGTGCGTAGATAGAGCGGATCGTCCCGCTCGCAGCATCCCAGGTACGGCAGCGACAGCAGGCTCGGGACGTTGGCGTCGTCCATGTGGTGCCGGTTCCCGAACCCGTCCACCTCGTACGCCCACACCCGCCCGTGGGTCGGGTGCTCGACGACCGCGTGCTCCTCCAGCGCTCCCGCGATCTCGTCCGCGAGCGCCCCGCACTCCCGAGCGAACGCGGCGTCCCCGAGGACGGCGTCGGACATCTCGGACAGGCGCCGGAGGGACACCACGGCGAAGTGGTTCGACGGCACCAGGAAGGGGAAGGTCGTCGCGTCGTCGGAGGGCCGGAAGATCGAGACGATCAGGCCCACCGGACGCACGGGGTTGCCGTAGCCCGCTCCGGCCACCGTGTCCGTCTGCCAGCCGGTGACGCGCTGGAACTTGTACGGCCCCAGGCCTTCCTTCCGCTGCTGCTCCCGGAAGGTGCGCACCACGAGCCCCATCGCTTCGCGCCAGCGTCCGTCGAAGGGCGACGTGTCGCCCGTGGCCTTCCAGTAGCCCCACGCCAGGCGGACGGGATAGCAGAGCGAGTCCACCTCCCACTTCCGCTCGTGGAGCTCGGGCTTCATGTCGGTCAGGTCGTCGGACCACTGGCTGCCGGTGGGCCCGTCGTTGAACGCGTTGGCGTACGGGTCGATGTGGATGCAGTCGGTCTGCCGGTTGATGACGCCGGCCAGGAGGGTGCGCAGCGCCTCGTCCTCGGCGGCGAGCGGCACGTACGGCCACACCTGCGCGCTCGAGTCCCGCAGCCACATCGCCTCGATGTCCCCGGTGATGACGAACGTGTCCGGCCGACCGTCCACGATCCGGTGTCGCACCGTCGTGTCCAGCGTGTTCGGAAAGCAGTTCTCGAACAGCCACCCCAGCTCCGGGTCCGCCAGCCGCTCCTTCGTCTCGCGGATCGTGTGCTCCACGGCCTCGCTGGTGAACGCGCGCTCGGCGAGCGGCGGGCGGCGGGTGGGGCGGTCCTGGCCCGGATGCACGGTCGGACGCGGCGTGGGCCCACGGCCCGGGGGGCCGGGGGACGTCGGACGGCCCGCGCCGGGGACGGCGGCGGGACGTACCGCGCCGGTGAGCGCGCCGGCCGCGGCCAGGCCCGCGATTCTCAGGAATGCGCGTCGGGGGGTGCCGGGCATGGATCGGCGCTCCGCTACGTGGTGCGGGAGGGATGCGACTGGCGCGAATGTAGGGCGGTACGAGAGGACCGGGAAAGCCGTCGTGGAGCGGGTGCGGACGGCGCCTCGGCCTTGCGGCGCCTGCCCGGGCCGCCTCTCTTGGATTCGTGGCCACAGCCCGGAGACCCCCCCGATGAAGGTCGCCGAGCTCCTCGAGGAGCTGAAGCGGCGAAAGATGGCCCGACGAGGCCTGCTGTACCTGGTGGTGGCGTGGGTCGTCATCCAGGTGCTCGACATCGTGTTTCCGGCCCTGAACGTCCCCGACTGGGCCATGTCCATGGTGGTGGTGCTCCTCATCGTGGGCTTTCCGGTGGCGCTCGTGCTGGCGTGGATGTTCGAGTCCCCCGCCGACATCGCCCAGGGACGCCGTCGCTCGGAGCGCCCGAGCCGGAGCGAGCGGCGCGAGGGCCAGGAGGACGGCGACGCGCCCCGCTCCATCGCCGTGCTCCCCTTCGTCAACCTGAGCGACGACAAGGAGAACGAGTACTTCTCGGACGGCATGACCGAGGAGATCCTGAACGCCCTGGCGAAGGTGCCGGAGCTCCGGGTCGCGTCGCGCACCTCCTCCTTCGCGTTCAAGGGCATGGCGAAGGACGTGCTCGACATCGCCGACGAGCTCCGGGTGGACACGGTGGTGGAGGGCAGCGTGCGGAAGGCCGGAGATCGTGTGCGGGTCACCGCACAGCTCATCAGTGCCGACGACGGGTACCAACTCTGGTCGGAGACCTACGACGGCGGCCTCGAGGACATCTTCCGGCTCCAGGACGAGATCGCCCGTTCCATCGTGGACGCCCTCAAGATCGAGCTGGTGGGCGCCGGGGCGCCGCTGGTGGAGCCGGAGACGGAGGACGTCGACGCCTACACGCACTACCTCAAAGGCCGATTCTTCTTCTACCGCTTCCAGCAGGACGATCTGCAGCGCAGTCTGGAGCAGTACCAGGAGGCGCTGAAGCACGATCCCGAATACGGCCGTGCGTACGCGGGCATCGCCGACACCTGGATGCAGCTGGCCGACGACTGGGTGCCTCCGGAGGAGTCGTACCCCGAGGCGAAGGCGGCGGCCCAGAAGGCCATCGCCCTGGACGAGTCCCTGGCGGAGGCGCACACCGCGCTGGGCAAGGTCTACGGCTGGTTCGAATGGGACTTCGACCGGGCCGAGCTCGCGCTCCGGCGGGCCGTGGCGGCGAACCCGAGGTACCCGGACGCCCACTGGGGGCTCGGGAGCATCCTCCCCCCCAACGGACAGCTCGCCGGCGCCATCGACGAGATGAGGACGGCGCTCAAGCTGGATCCCCTGTCGCCCGTGTTCAGCTATTTCCTGGCCCGCTTCCTCATGTTCGCCGGCCGGCTCGACGAGGCCGTCGAGCAGTCGCGGCGGACCGAGGAGCTCGACCCCACCTCGTTCCGATCGCTCCAGGTCCTGGGTCAGTGCCAGCTCCTGGCCGGCGAGCCGGGGGCGGCGCTGCAGCTCTTCCGGCGAGCCCACGACGTGAGCGGGGTCGTGTCGGTGAACGCCTACATCGCCCGCGCTCTGGCCGACCTCGCTCGGGAGGACGAGGCCAGGGAGCTGCTGGAGCGCGTCGAGGCGGGCGACGACTACGTTCGTTCGGAGTTCATGGCGGCGGCCTGGGGCGCCCTGGGCGAGCTGGACCGTGCCTTCGACGCCCTGGAGACGGCCCTCACCGCCCGCAGCGCAGGCCTGATCTACTGCCACGTGGACCCGGCCTACGACACTCTCTGGGGCGATCCCCGCTTCGACGATGTCGCGTCCCGCATCGGACTGAAGCGGGAAGAGCCGACCGGATCGGCTCCGAGGACGTAGCGGCCCGGGCGCGGGTGGTCGCGGTCGCAAGGGTGCGGGCTGCCCCCGTCAGGCGTCCAGCCCGTACACCTCGCGGTTGTTGCCGTGGAGGATCCGCCGGGCGGCCTCCTCGGCCTCGTCGAGCCCGAGCTGCCCTCCGTCCACGTAGCGCCCCAGGGCCTGGGCCAGGAAGCGCCGGCTCCACTTCGCCCCGAGCCAGTACAGCTCGGGGAGGTGGTAGGCGTCGCTGCCGTAGAGGATCTTCGACAGGGGCACCGACTCCATGACCTCGAGGTAGGTGCGCAGCAGGCCGTGGTGGATGAGGGGGGTCACGAGGGACAGCTCGAAGTACGCGTTCGGGTAGAGGTGGCAAATCCACGCCGCCTTTCCCACCAGCGGGTACCCGGCGTGGATGAGCACCACCTTGGGCCGGCGCATGACGCCGTCCCGCTCGAAGCGGATCATCTCCTCCATCAGGAACGGGTCCTGGAGTCGCATGATGCCCCGGGGCGCCTCGCCGTCGCCGGCGTGGAACTGCATGGGGACGTCGCGCTCGAGACACGCCTCCAGGGCGGCCGAGTGGAGGTAGCGGAGCGCGTCGCCCTGGATGCGCCAGTACTCGTCCCGGTCGACCCCGTCGGGGCGCGGAAGCGCGCCCTCGCGGCGGGCGGCCCGGAACCGGTCCCAGGAGCGCGCGGCGACCTGCCGGTCCCAGAGCGGCTTGAGCAGCCCGAGGCGCGGCAGCAGGTACGACTTCATGCCGTAGCTCGGAGCTCCCAGGTTGCCGTCGCCGTCGAGCCCCTGGTCGACCTCGGCCCGGAAACGCCGCTCGAGCTCGTCGAACGGGACGTCCAGCTCGGTCAGGCGGGCGAGGAGCGTGTCGGCACGGAGCAGGCGGCGGGACCGGGTCGGCCGGATGGCCGCCTCGAAGCGCTCGACGCCGGCCCCGTCGAGCCCCTCGGCGTATCCGGTGTCCACCATGGCGTTGGCGATGCCCGCGTCCCGGAAGAGCGCGCCGAGGTAGCCCGCGTAGTCGCGCCCCCGCTCGTTGCGCGCCTCGATGACCGCCTCCAGCGTCGGCTCGGTGTCCAGGAAGGCCGCCATCTCCTTCACGAGGGCCTTCATGAAGACGGTCTCCCGGGCGTGCCGGATCACCTCGCGCCGGGTCGCCTCGATCCCGTGCTCCGCGTCGAGACGCCGCCGCGTCGCAGCATCCCCCGACCTCCATTCGGCGTACACGCCGTCGGGGAAGTAGCGGGGGAGGGGGAAGGCCGACAAGGAGAGGCGCTCGACGAAGCCGTCGGGCGTGGTGCGGGCGTCGTCGAAGGTCAGCGGGTGGCAGTGGGCGTCGTCCACCGGCATGGTGAGGATGCGCTCGTACAGCGGTCCGCCGGAGCCGGGGAGGGGGTGCTCGCCGGGGCTCCAGGCGGCGACGGGGAGAGCCCCCAGCGCGGTGAGACCGGACGCGGCTCCGGCGCCCGCGAGGAACGTGCGGCGGTCGGGCATGGGACACCTCGGGATGCGGGTCCGTGGGATTGACGTCCGACGCGGCGGTCGATTGGCGGCCTGGTCTCGTACCGAGCGACTCGAGCTGGACCGGAGCTACGCGCGGACTCGAGGGACGAGCGAGAACGTAGGAGTGGCCGTTCCGCAGCGGCAAGGAGTCCCGGGCGGTGGGGGGGGACGCACCCAAGTGTGGAGCCTCGAGACTCCGGGCGAAACGGGCCCACCCGGCGGTCCCAGAGGGCCCTTGACTTCCCACGGAAGCGGTCGTAGTGAAGGCGCATGGGCGCCTCGCCGCCACACCACGCCGCCCGTCGCTGGAGGCTTCGCCCCATGACAGGCCGTTCCCGCCGTGTGTCCGCGATCTGGCTGACTCCCCTGCTTCTGGCCGCCTCCTGCGAGAGATGCGACAAACCACCGTGGGAGGTGGATCGCGTGGAGATCC
>JASFUL010000159.1:0-10167 GCA_050050315.1 Gemmatimonadota bacterium | reverse complement strand
TCCATGGCCGAGCACGTCTTCGGTCCCGCCGGCATGACCCACACGCGAGACGACGATCCGGCCGCGATCGTGCCCCACCGGGCCGCCGGATACGTCACCGGTCCCGACAGGAGGCTCCGCAACTCGCGGGCGGTGGACATGAGCAGCAAGCTGCCCGCGGGGGGCTCCATCACCACGGTCGAGGATCTGGCTCGCTTCGCCGTGGCCGTGGTCCAGCACCGCCTCGTCCGGGCCGAGACGCTGGAGCTCATGCTCGAGCCCGTGCGCCTCACCGACGGCAGGACGGTGGGCTACGGGCTGGGATGGGGGCTCTTCCCGGGAGAGACCTGGTACGGCGAGCGCGAGGCCTTCCACGGCGGCGGCACGCCGACGGTCAGCGGCATGCTGTACGTGCTCCCCGACCGTCGGTTCGCGGTGGCGATCCTGGCCAACCTCGAGGGCGTGACCGAACGGACCGCCCTCGCGGCCGACATCGCCCGGGTGGTATTGGATCTCGGCGACCCGTCCGGCTGACGGATCGCCTCCGCCCCGTCCCCGCCGACCGACCTCAGCCGCCGGAGAGGGTCCCGGCCCAGCGCGCCCAGCTCCCGTGCCTGCGGGGGTAGCTCGCCCGGTCCTCGGGGCGGTAGCAGCGGTGGTACGTCCGGCCGGGGCGGCGCGTCATCGGCGCGCTCTCCGGGCGCCACGTCGCCCCCTCGGGCAGCTCGACGTCGGGCATGCGGAGGCCGAACCGCTCCCGCGTCTCGGCCTCCACTCGCTCCACCAGCGTCTCCCCCAGCTCCAGCGCCTCGAGGAGTCGCGCTTCGGTGTAGCGGGTCACGAGGTCCCGGGCCGAGTCGGAACGGCCGGCCTCCCGGAGCGCGCGGGCCCGGCGCTCCAGGTCGGGCTGCTCTGAAAGCAGGCGCGCCTCGAACGCCTCCAGGTCGGCCGTGACGGGGCGCAGGAAGACCTCCGGGTGCTCGCAGGTGTGGTACAGCAGGCGCTTGTGGACGCGGAACGCCGACCGGGTCGCCTCCAGCGGCGCGTAGGCGGCGTCCAGGAAGTCGCTGTCGGCGGCCTTCGTCATGTACCGGTGCTGCTTGTACTCCGGGGGGACGTCGAGCACCGCGGGACGGACCGGAACGAAGGGACTGGCCACCGCGCCCGTGACGGCCATCCACAGGGTGGCCAGCTCGCCCGGCACGTCCGCCCGGAGGTGCGCGACCTGACCGTAGCCGGAGCCGTCGTTCGACCAGCGGGGGTCCCGTACCAGGGCCATCATGTCGGCCACGCCGAGCGGCGCCATGGCGGCGATCTGGCCCTGGAGGAGGGGCGGGTACCGGAAGAGCTCGTGGGGGTCGTCCTGTCCGGGAGCGCTGGGGAAGGGCTGCCCGTAGACCCGGTGCAGGTCGAACGGCTCGCCGCTCCCGGGGTCCCACCACCCCCTCTCCACCGCGAAGCTCACGAGGTTGTCCGAGCCCATGTGTCCGGGGTCGTCCTCGAAGTCCACCGGGAATTCGCGGATGTGACCCGGGTACAGGACCCGGACCTCGTCGGGGCGCAGCCGCTCGGCCGCCCAGAGACCCCGTCCCCCCGCGTAGTCGATCAGGACCCACCCTTCCTCGGCGTCCGCGAAGAGGTGCGAGTTGCCGCCGTAGGTGGCGTAGCCGTGCTCCTCGATGAGCGCCCCCACGATCTCGACCGCCTCGCGTGCGCTCGTGGCGCGCTCCATGACGATGCGGGAGAGGTCACTGTAGCTGAGCCCCCTCTGGGGGCGCGGGGTCATGTCCCTCAGCTCCTGCCGGGAGGGCGACCACACGTCCCTGGCGGCGACGCCGTGCTCGTTGAGCCCCCCGTTGGTGAGAGGGGGCGGGAAGCCGGCGAACTCGGAGTAGTTCGTCGTGACGTACCGCCACGTGCCGCGGGCCTGCGGGATCCGGAACCGTCGTCCGGGAATGCGGGCGTCCTCCGTGATGCCCACCTCGACGGTGGTCCCCTCCGAGAACGTCCTCCGCGGCGTGATCTCGTACCAGTGGCTCGAGGGCTCGTGGCCGAAGCCGCCGAGGAGCACCGATCGGTCGACCGTCAGATCGCGGCCCACGTAGATCGCGATGCTCTTGGCCGGGAGAGGCTCGGCCCGAGCCGTATCGCCCGCCCTCGGCGCCTCCCTCCGGGCGCGCCCCGGCCCCCCGGGGGCCCACCCCGTCACCCCCGGCCCCCCGCCGCCGGCCGGGCCGGCCAGCGGGACCGGAACGACGGAGCCCAGACCCAGGAGGCCCAGAGAGGCGGCCACCCGCCGCCGGCGACCGGAACGGACCGGGGAATGGGCGCCGGGGGGCCGGCGCGACGGTCGACGCGACATGGGGGCTCCTGGCCGGGGGGTCTGCGGGCGGCCGGGGCCCCCGGGGGCCACCGGTCCTGGACCCGCGCACGGTAGGCCGACGAGGGGCCTCCGGGCAAACGGCCGGGGAAGGCACTCCGGTCAACGCGCGGCCCGCCCCGGGGGTCCTCGAAGGGGGCGTTCGGTTGACCCGCACCGCCCCGGAACCACAATCTCAGGTTCCCCCGACCGGACGGGCCCCCGCATTCGCCGCCCGGGGGATCGGATGAACGCATGACCGTGCCCGTCCCGACGACCGTCAGCATCGGAGTCTCCATGAAGCGACACGCCGACCTTCCGACCCGCCGCCTCGTGGCGCGCGCAGCCCACCCCGACCGCCGTGCGGCCTCCATGCCCTTCCGGAGGCTCCTCGTTCCGACCGTCCTGGCGCTGCTGGGGCTGCTCCTCGCGCCGGGAGCCGGGTCGGCCCAGGACGACGGCTACGACGCGGCCTACTGGCGGGACCTGGGCTACCGCATGGTGGGGCCCACGCGGGGCGGGCGCGTGACCACCGTCACGGGTCATCCGTCGCATCCCGGTACCTTCTACATGGGTGCCACCGGAGGCGGCGTCTGGAAGACGGAGGACTACGGCCAGACCTGGCTCCCCATCACGGACCAGCAGATCGCCACCGGCTCCATCGGCGCCATCCGGGTGGCTCCCTCGGACCCCGGCATCGTGTACGTCGGCACCGGCTCCGACGGCATCCGCAGCAACGTGATCGTCGGCAAGGGGATGTACCGGTCCGACGACGCCGGCGACACGTGGCGGTCGCTCGGCCTCGACGACGCGGGCCAGATCGGCGCCGTCGAGATCCACCCCGACGATCCGGACCGCGTCTACGTGGCGGCCCTGGGCACCCCCTTCGGGCGCAGCGAGCAGCGCGGCGTCTTCCGGTCGCTCGACGGAGGCGACAGCTGGGAGAAGGTGCTCTTCACCTCCGACAGCGTCGGCGCCATCGATCTCGAGCTGCACCCCACGAACCCGGACATCGTCTACGCCTCCATGTGGCGGGGCGAGCGGAAGCCCTGGACGATCATCAGCGGCATGTCGGAGGCGGGCGAGGAGGACGGGATCTGGCGCTCGGAGGACGGAGGTGACACCTGGAGCTACGTGCGGCTCGACCTCCCCTCGGGACTGATCGGCAAGATCGACTTCGCCGTCACGCCCGCCGACCCGGACCGGGTCTACGCCCTCGTCGAGACCAAGGAGCCCGACGAGGGGCTCTACCGCTCCGACGACGCCGGCCGGACCTGGCGCCAGGTGAGCGACCACCGGCCCATCATGGACCGGCCGTTCTACTACACCAACGTCGACGCCGACCCCACCGACCCGGACGTCGTCTACGCCAGCGCCACCCAGTTCTGGAAGTCCACCGACGGCGGTGAGACCTGGGAGCGCCGCGGCACGCCCCACGGAGACAACCACGACCTGTGGATCAACCCCGACGACCCGGACATCATGATCCAGTCCAACGACGGCGGGGCCAACGTCACCCGGGACGGCGGCGAGACCTGGTCCACCCAGATGAACCAGCCCACGGCGGAGCTCTACCAGGTCGACATCGACGACCAGTTCCCCTACTGGCTGTACGCGGGCCAGCAGGACAACTCGACGATCATGGTGCCGAGCGACCGCCCGGCCGAGGCCAGCGTCGTGGGACCGGAAGGCTGGTGGAAGGACATCGGAGGGTGCGAGACCGGCCCCGCGGTCCCGAAGCCGGGCGATCCGACGGTGGTGTACTCCAACTGCAAGGGACGGTTCGGACGCTACAGCCACCTCACCGGACAGGAGCAGCAGTACTACGTCGGCGCGGTGAACCTGTACGGCGCGAACCCCGCCGACCTGCCGTACCGCTTCCAGCGGGTGGTGCCCATCGAGGTATCCCCCCACGACCCCGACGTGGTCTATCACGGCTCGCAGTACGTCCACCGGACCACCGACGGCGGCCGCGACTGGGAGACGATCAGCCCGGACCTGACGGCCTTCCGGCCGGAGCGCCAGGTGGCGAGCGGTGAGCCCATCACCCGGGACATCACGGGCGAAGAGCACTACTCGGTGCTCTACGTCATCGAGGCCAGCCAGCACGACCCGAACACCATCTGGGCGGGGGCGAACGACGGGCCGGTCCACGTGACCACGGACGGCGGGGCGACGTGGACCGACGTCACGCCCGAGGACATGCCGCCGGAGGGCCGGATCAACGCGATCCACATCAGCGACCACGACCCCGACCGAGTGTACATCGCGGGCTACCGGACGCTGCTGGGCGACGATTCGCCCTACATCTACCGGACCGACGACGGCGGCGCGAGCTGGACCCTCCTCACCCCCGGCGACAACGGCATTCCCGCCGACGATCCGACCCGCGTGGTCCGGGAGGATAGCGAGCGGGAGGGGCTCCTGTTCGCCGGCACCGAGTTCGGGATGTTCGTGAGCTTCGACGACGGAGGGGAGTGGCATCCGTTCCAGCAGAACCTGCCCGTGACCCCGATCACGGACGTCCACGTCCACGAGGGCGACCTGGTCCTGAGCACGATGGGACGGTCGTTCTGGATCATGGACGACATCTCACCCCTCCGGCAGATCGACGCGGCGGCCGACGCCCGGGGGACGTATCTCTACCGGCCCGCCGACGCGCGGCGGACCCGGGGCGGCGGTGGCTTCTACGGCTTCGGTGACCAGCCGGCGGTCCGGCCGGAGTACCCGAGCGCGGGCGCGACCGTCGACTACTTCCTGCCCGAGGCGCCCACGGGGGGGATCACCCTGGAGATCCTCGACGCCGGGGGCGACGTGGTCCGGAGCTACGAGAGCCGCGGCTCCGGCCGCACGATGGAGGAGGGCCAGGAGATGCGCGGTCCGTTCCGTCGCGCCTCCGGATCGGCCCGCCCACCCGCCCACGCGGGCCTGAACCGCTTCACCTGGGACTTCAGCACGGAGCTCCCCGGCCTGCCCAGGGGGCCCATGGCGGTCCCGGGCGACTACACGGCTCGTCTCACGGTCGGCGAACGGGTGCTCGAACAGCCGTTCCGGGTACGCCTGGACCCACGGGTCGAGGAGGACGGCGTGACCGTGGCCGACCTCCAGGCCCAGTACGACCTGTCGGTCGACGTCCTGGGACTCATGGGCGACGCCCAGGAGACCGCCCGGGACATCCACGGACGGATCCGGCAGGCGGAGGACGCCGGCGACACACGGGCGGTGGAGCGGTTGGAAGGGCTTCGCCTGGAGCTCGAGACCAAGGAGGGCGGCAGCTATCAGACGCCCATGCTCATCGCCCAGATCCAGTACCTCTACGGGATGATCTCCCGGGCCGACCAGCCGCCGGGCTCGGACGCCTACGACCGCTACGAAGGGCTGCGGGAGTGGCTGGCCCGGATCCGCTCGGAGCTCTGACCGAGGGCACGCGACACCCCCGCGGACCGGCCGGGTCGATCCGGCCCGGCCGGCCGCTCGCGCCGCCTCTTCCTCAGAGGATCGGCTCGAACGGAGCCCAGACCCACTCCTGCGCCCGCTCCCACAGGGTGCGGCGCCGATGCTCGTCGAGGACGACCTCCCTGGACAGGCCCAGGTCGTCCTCGAAGGTCGCCGCCAGCGTGCCGGCCACCCGCTCGTCCCGGACGAGCAGGCTCACCTCGTCGTTCAACGCCATGGAGCGGTTGTCGAAGTTGGCCGTCCCGATCGCGCACCACGCGTCGTCCGCCAGCAGCGTCTTGGCGTGCATCATGGTCGGCTCGTACTCCCAAATCCGGACGCCGCCCTCCAGCAGCTCCTCGTAGTGGCGCCGCAGGACGTACCAGGTGGGACGCCGGTCGCTGTTGGCCCCCGGGTGCAGCACCCTCACGTCGACGCCTCGCCCCACCGCCCTGAGGAGCTGGCTCCGGAACGCGGCGCTGGGGACGAAGTAACCCGTGCTGATCCAGAGCCGCTCGCGCGCGGCGCCGATGCTCAAGGCGAAGAGCCGCTCCGCCTCGGTTCCACCGAGCGAGGGGGCGGAATGGAAGAGCGCCGCCGCCACGTCCGAGAAACGCCGGGCGGGACGGGATGGCTCGGGGTCCAGGGACGGGAGCTCCGCGCCCGAGTCGTCCCCCGTCCCAAGATGGGAAAGCGTACGGGTCGGGAGGTCCCCCGTGTCCTCGGCCGGGGCCGGTGACGGCCGGGAGGGGAGCGCGTCGGTCGGGCCGATCCTCGGGGGACGGAGGGACGGGTGGGGCGACGCCCGGGATCCGAACCGGTCCAGGGCGGCACGCTGCTCCGGCCCTGGCGGGCCGCCGTTGGAGGCCGGGAAGACCTCCGGGCCCGTGAGGAGCTCCCCGGTGGTCTCCACCCAGTCCGCCGCGAAGGCCACCTGGAGCGAGTGCACCGCCGGGCCGGCGAAACGGACGCTCGTGTCCCGCCACTCACCGGGCGAGCGGCCGTCTCCCAGCCACTCGTCCGCCACGGCGAACCCACCCGTGTAGCCGACCTCACCGTCGATCACGACCGTCCGGACGTGGCTGCGTTGCTGGGCCTTGTAGAGGTTCGAGAGACCGGGCTTCCGGAAGGGCCGAACCTCCACGCCGGCTTCGCGGAGGCGTCGGAAGTAGCGGCGGTCGATGCCCAGGGAGCCGTACCAGTCGTGGAGGAAGAGGACCCGCACGCCGGCCCGTGCGCGTTCCTCCAGGACCTCACGGACGCGGTCGGCCAGCGCCCCGGGCTTGAACCAGAAGACGTGCCAGGTGATCAGGCGCTCCGCCGCCCCCAGGTCGTCCAGCAGGCGGGGATAGAGCTCGTCCCCGCACGAGAAGAGCTCGAGCTCGTGCCCCACGGCGAACTGCACGCCCAGGTGGGGGCCGACGGCCTCCAGGAACTCGTCCGTCCCGGCCGGCGGCGCCGCCGCCCCGTCCCGTCCGTCGATGGAGCGGGGGCGCCGGAGAGGCGTGAGTCGGGTCCAGAGCTGGAAGCCGGCTGCGGCGAAGAACAGGACGGGCAGGGCCGCGAGGGTGACGAGGATCCACGTCAGCACTGGCGTCATCTAGGTGGGTCTCTCCTCTGTATCCGGCGCTCCGGCAGATCCCCCGGGACGTGGCGGCGAGGGTGGCTTCGTACCATCCGCGCGCGGCCCTGCCGGCCGGAGACCTGCGCTCAGCGCGCCGG
This sequence comes from Gemmatimonadota bacterium, assembly GCA_050050315.1. Taxonomy (GTDB): domain Bacteria; phylum Gemmatimonadota; class Gemmatimonadetes; order Longimicrobiales; family Gaopeijiaceae; genus JASFUL01. The sequence continues at coordinate 2,672 of JASFUL010000159.1, read as the reverse complement.
CTCGACGACGAACGTGTAGCTGTCTCCCACGACGAACCACCCGGGCGATCCGCTCACGAGGCCACGGAGCGCGTCCTCGAGGGAGGGGGTGGCCGGAACGACCGTCACGGCCACGAGCGCGCGGACGTCCGGATCGCTGGGCAGCCCGTCCGGAAGCTCCCAGCTCTCCCAGTCGAGGGTGTACCCCTCGTGCTCGAACGTGTATCCCTCCCCGAGGAACGACCCCAGGCCCGGCGGGATCTCGCCGGCCGGCGCGTCGGGGGGCCACCGGAACCGCTCCGCCATGTACTGGGCGGCCGCCGTCTCGACCCGGGAGACCTCCCCCAGGATCTCCGTGGCGCGAGCCCTTCGCAGCAACCACTGGAGGTTCGGGACGGCGATCCGGACGACGATGCTCAGGGTCACCAGCACCAGGAGCGCCTCGACCAGGGTGAACCCGGCCCGCGAGATCCCGGGCCCCCGGGAAGTCAATCGCTCGCTCCGAGGACCCGGTCCACGCCTTCGGCGAAGGCGCGGAGCGGGGTCGAAGAGGTATACAGCAACGTGTCTCGCCGTCCGACGGCGTGCAGCCGGAAGGTCCGGGAGTCCAGGCGCTCGTAGCGAACGCCGGGCAACGGCTCGCCGGTCTCCTCCAGGGCGTCGGGCAGACGGCCGCGGTCGCGGCGGAAGAGCTCCACCCGCTGGGCCTGGAGGTAGACCACCATGCGGAGCGCCGCTTCCTCCAGGCGCTCCGGCATGGGGGGCGGCGGCGAGGGGCTCATCCAGGCGGGGACGGCGAGCCAGACCCAGACCGCCACGGTCGAGACGACGACCAGGGCCGCGAGCCGACCCCGCGTCGTGGACCTCCGACCCCGCGGGGGACGGCTCCGGACGTCGCGACGCGCCGACTGATCCGCGAGCACCGCCTCCACGGCACGGGCCCGCTCGGTCTCCGGGCTGAGCCCGGGGTGGGAGAGCGGTCGGTCCTCGTCGTCCATGGCGGCTGGGTGGAAGGCGCGCGCGGATCCCCCCACGCGGGGGGCTCCCGTCCCGCCCGAATCTAACGATTCGGCGCGACCGTTCCACTCACCGGACCGTCACGACCTCGTGGGCGAGGGCCGTCGCGGGCCGGACCCCGCGGCCGGCGCCGACCCTCCGCGCGACCCTTCTCAGCCGCCTCCGGAGCCGCCCTTGCGAAGCAGCTTGTCGATGCCGTGGATCCGCACCTTGATCAAGTCCTCCCCCGTCAGCCCCTCGAAGCCGGCCTCCTCCATCTCCCTCACGAGCTCGGGGGTGACGCCGTGGATCCGGAAGGCGACGGCCTCGTCGATGTCGCTGGGCGGCACGCCGGCATCGCGCATGGCCGCGACGAACTCGCCCGTCACGCCGTGGATGCGCATCGAGACCAGGTCGTCCGGATCGGGCTCCCCGAGGCCCATGGCCGCCGCCTCCCGCGCGAACTCGGGCGTGACGCGGTGGATCCGGTACGCCACCGCATCGTCCGGATCGCGCACCTCGAGACCCGCGTCGCGCATGGACGTCAGCCATTCGGCCGACACCCCGTGGATGCGGTAGGCCACCGCGTCCGACTCGTCGTCCAGGGGCAGGCCGGCCGCGCGGATCTCCCGGACGAACTCCGGCGTCACGCCGTGGATCCGGAAGGCGACGAGGTCGTCGATGTCCAGGTCGTCGAAACCGACGTCGGCCATCTGCTGGATGAACGTGGTGTCGACCTGGAAGAGGGCGGACGCGACCAGGTCGTCCCACGAGATACCGTCGTAGCCGGCCCGCACCAGGGACCGCATGTGCCCCACGGTCACGTCGGCGACGGTGGCCGCCAGCAGATCCCTGGCACCGAGGTCGGTCCACCCCTCCTCGGCCATGGCCGTGCGGAAGGCCGTGTGCTCCCTGAAACGGAAGACGCCGAGACCCTCGTCGTGGCGGACGCGTCCCTCCAGCTCGAGGGTACCCGCCTCGCGTTCCAGCGTCAGGGAGGTGGCTCCGGCGATCTGGCCCTCGGCACGGCGGAACAGCTCGGCGGCCACCTCGCCGCGGAGCGAAGCGCCGTATTCGTGGGATCCGCCCGCTTCCTCCAGGCGCAGCTGGACCCAGCCGTCACGCTCCCCGACCTCGGGCGCCCGCGCCTCCCAGGTGCCCTCCAGGGCCTGTGGAGTCCTCCCCTGAACCGACGCGCCGACCGTCCCCACCAGGAGGGCCACCAGGGCCATCGCTCCGGCCATCCGACCCCCGATCCGTCCCGTGCTCCTCATCTGCCCGCTCCTCTCTCGCGATGTCCCCTGGAAGGTTCTGCTCCGTCCCGCACCTCCCTTGGACGGTCCCCGGGCCCCGGGTGTTTGAACGGGCGGGCCGTGACGATGAGCGTCTCCGGCAGCGTGGCCTGGACTTCATCGACGATGCGACGGCCACCCGCCGTCGCGCCTGGACAGGAGGATCGGGCGGAAGGGGGACGCGGGACCGGTGGACGCCGATCGCGCGGTGCAGTGGGACGGGGGCGGTCGCCCCCGGGATCCGGGTCGCCTTACCGCTCGATGATGAAGACGAAGCTCGAGCCGACGTTGTACCACCGGCCGGTGGATCCGAACACGTCGACGATCGCCTCGCCCAGCTCGACGGTCTCCGTCACGATCCCCACCCCGAGGAGCCGGGTCGTGGAGGGGTCGGAGGGGAGCCCT
>JASFUL010000158.1:0-10182 GCA_050050315.1 Gemmatimonadota bacterium | reverse complement strand
GCCTCCGCCTCGCTCACACGATCCCATGTCGGGATCGGCCGGGAGCCGCCAGGGGAGGAAGATGCCGGGCGCCGGATCGAACTCGCTGCTCGGATCCTGGGCCTTGAGCTGGAGGGCACGGCCCCAGTCGGCGTCGCCGTCCCTGAAGTCGCTCCCGTAGCCGGTGGCGCCGCTGGCGTCGGCTGCGTCCGGATCGAACTGCTGATACCGGTCGGCGGGGTCACTGGCCCACACCCACTCCTCACCCTCCTGCCAGACGTTGTCGCCGTTGTCGTCGTCGTCGGCGTCGTCCCAGGCGTCGGGAACCGCGAACGGCTTCAGGCAGCGCGCCGAGCCGGCCTCCGCGGCCTGGGCCGCGGCGACCGCGCCGATGTCCACCGAGGCGAAGCCCAGGATGCGGGCGAACCAGACGGGCATGTTGGGCCGGTTGATCCCGACCCGGACGAGCATCTCGTCCTGGACCACCTGGATCGTGACCTCGGAGGAATCGACCGCGTCTCCCTTGATGGTGTGGGCGAGCGCGTACTCGTAGGCCCTCTCCCGGGCCGGCGCGTCGGCGACGTCGGCCGGCACGTCGAGGAACGCGCTCGCCCCCGCCAGGGCCGAGGCGTCGGCGACGCGTTGCGCCTCGGTCCTCCAGGCGAAGGCGGCGGCCATGTCGACGGCAAGCGCGGCCATGCCCAGCAGGAGGAACATGGACAGGGCCACCAGGACCAGCGTGGCCCCCTGCTCGTCGTTCCACGTACGGATGCTGCGGCGATTCATGATTACCTCCCGGGTCCACCCGATCCGGCCGAAGGTGCGCTTCCCACGCTTGCGCTGTCGGACGCGCTCGCCGTGTCGGCGCGCTCGTGAATCCACCGACCGATGTGCCCGTCCCATTCCCAATCCTCCGGCTCTCCGGTCGGGAGCGGCGGTGCGGGAAGGTCATCCGGATCCAGGATGTGGGGCGTCACGAGGACCAGGAGCTCGGTCCGGTTCTGCCGGGCCGACTCGGACTTGAAGAAATACCCAAGGATCGGGATGTCCCCCAGAACGGGGATCTTGTCGACGTCTCGGATGATGCTGTTGTCCATCAGCCCGCCGATGGCCAGGGTCTGTCCCGGACGTAGCTCCACGTCCGTCTCGACGCGTCGCGCCAGGACGCTCGGGATGCTGAAGCCCTGGATCGTCAGCCCGTTGGCGAAGTCCAGCGAGGACACCTCGGGCGAGACCTGCAGGCGGATGTTCCCGCTGTTGGTGATCGTCGGGAGGAAGTTCAGCCGGATGCCGAACTCCTTCCACGTCACCGTGATGGCGGCGCTGTTCGTGTTCTGGATCGACGGAAAGGGGAACTCTCCACCGGCCAGGAACGAGGCCTCCTGCCCCTCCCGGGTCACCAGGTTCGGCTCGGCCAGGCTCTTGAAGTCGCCGCTGTTCCTGAGCAGCCGGAGCACGGCGTCGAGCTGGGACCCGTTCCCCTGCACCATGACCGTGACGAAGCCCTCGGACATCGTCTCGATCTCGTGCGTGTCCTCCTTGTCGAAGGCGCCGTCCAGCGTCGCCGGATTCAGGATCCGGATGAGGTCGCCGCCGATCTCCTTCATGGCGGACCGACTCACCTCCGCGAACTCGACGTGCAGCAGGATCTGCTCGGGCGGTGGGGCCTGGATGTTGTTGACGATCGGGATCCCCATCGTCTCCGCCAGCTCCGTCGCCTTTCGTACGGTCTGCGGGTCACGGACCTGGCCCGACAGCACGATGGACGTCCCCGTGCTGGTTACGGTAAGCCCCGCGTCGGGGAAGAGGTCGTCGATCTGGCGCTGGAGCGAAGCGACGTCGGCGGTTACCTCGATCGTGTACATCCGGGGCACCCGGTCGATCCCCCAGATGATCAGGCTCGTGGAGCCCGGCCGCCTGGCGTTGATGAGGACCTGGTTGGGCGGGATGGGGACCGGGTCGGCCACCTCCGGGTCGGCGATGGAGATCCGCGTGATGCTGTCCCGCCGCGTGAGGATGGCCGTGGAGCCACGGCTGACCGTGATCACCCGCTCGGGCTGGGTGCGCACGTCCTCCTGCGCCTGGACCGCCCCGGGGGTGGCGAGGGCGCCTGCCCCGGCCAGCGCGAGGACGAGCAGGGGACTCCCGGGGATGCGGTCGTGCCTGGGGCGGGACGCTCTTCGTGTATGCATTCAGGAAATCCTCACGTTTCCGGGAATCGGGACCTCAGCGGTACGAGATCAGCGTGCGCACACCGCCCCGGTACATCTCGATGATGCTCTCCGACGGAGCGGCGGTGGTCGTGCCGGTCTGGGTACGGACCCTGGGCGTGGGGCGGTCGCCGACCGAGAACAGCCTCGACGTCCGCTCGCCTTCAGTCTCGATGGCCTCGAGATCGAGGGTGTTGCGCAGGGCCATCTGGATCCGACCCTGATTGGCGGCCAGGGCGAGCTTCTCCGCCTCGTCCGGGGTCACGAGGACCGTGACCACCGTCGAGACGATGGGCTGTCCCTCCTCGTTCTCCGTGATCTGCTGGTTGGCGGCGAGGGCCTGGATGTTCTGCAGGATGACCTTGCTCACCGACTCGCGCTGCCCGGGAGGCTGCATGATCAGGATCACGTCGACCCGGGTCTGGGGCGTCACGAATCCCGCCACGCCGACGACTTCGTCGACCTTGACGCTCAGGGCCCTCATGCCCGGCGGAATCAGCGGAACCAGGCCGTGGAGGCCCGTGTCCGCGAGGCGCGCCGCGATGATGGGCTCGTTGGAGTGGAGGTCGCCGATGAGGCTGCGCCCCACGAGCTCCGACTGGGCGGAGGCGTAGCCCGTGGGAAGGGCGGCGGAGGGCCACTCCACCGCTCGCATGTCGTCGGCCGTCAGCTTGGTTCCGAGCTTCAGGTCCCGTGCGGCGACCATGACCGGTTGCGTCTCCACGCTCGGGTTCGCGGCGACCAGCGCGGTGGGGCGGTCCTCGAGATACCGGAACGCGGAGAAGGCCGCGACGGTCCCGGACAGGACCGCGAGCAGCAGGACGAGCAGCGTGCGCTTCTTTCTCATGGCGTGGGCTCCAAAGCTATTCTCGCCGCATGGTCGTCGAGACGGCGAAGTCGATCGTCCGGTCGGCACCGACGAGCCCCAACACCCATCCGACCCAGCGCAGCGTGTATCCGTGGCTGATGGTCACGGTGGTGGGGTCCCCTCGAGCGGCCCCCTCGGCGATGGCGATGTCCCCGTCCTCGACGACGATGCCCGCGCGGGCCGCGGCCTGACGGACGGCCAGTCGCACGTCCGCGTCGGTCGACCCGTTGTCGACCACGGCCAGACGAGTGGCCTCCCGCCCGGCGTCGGTGAGGACCTGGTAGACGTTCCATGCCCGGGCGAAATCCACGATCCCCAGCAGCAGGGTCAGGAGGATTGGGACGGTGATTGCGAACTCCAGGAGCGCCTGACCGCGCTCCCCCCTGCGGAACCTCCGGTACACGGCCTTCATCAGAGGCCCCCTCCCAGCGAGATGGGGAAGAGCCAGGCCGCGACGGCCCCGACGGCGATCGCGACGCCGTAGGGCACGGTGTGCGCCTCCGGATCGTCCAGCGTCCGCCGCCTTCCGTGGCGGCCCAGCGTAATCAGATAGACGACGAGGTTCCTGGCCTCGAGCAGGATGGGCAGGATGACCCCCCTCCTCACGGCGCTGCCGAGGCCCAGAATGCCACCGGCGACCCCCCCGTAGAGGACCACCGACAGCAAGGCTCCGGGGCCCATGAAGGCACCCACGGCGGCCAACAGCTTCACGTCTCCGGCTCCCACGGCGCGAAGGGCGAAGAGCGGGAAGCCCAGCCCCAGGGCGACCGCGATGCCGAGAAACGCGCCCGTCGGGAACGCGCTGCTTTCCACGGCCGTCAGGACCGTACCCACGAGCGCGCCCCCCACCGTGACCCGGTTCGGGATGCGGTTGTCACGGATGTCCGTGAACACCGCGGCCCCGAGAAGGGCCAGCAGGGCCAGGAGCTTGAAGGTGGTCGCCGTCGGCATGATGGTGTCCGCGGAGGTTGCAGCGTCCCGTCGGCGGGGCGCAGGCCAGGCCGGTCACAGAACCTGGCCTGCGCTCGCCCGGCCCGGATCAGGTCGTGGCCATCTCGATGCTGCCGATCTGGTCGTTCAGCTCGGAACGCATGTCGTTGTAGATCCGAGCCAGCTCGTCGCGGAATGCGATCAGCACGAGGATCAGCGCGACCGAGACCAGCGCCACGATGGTGACGTACTCGGTCAGACCCTGTCCGGACTCTTCGGTCCAGAAGGTCTTCAAGAATTCCATGGAAGACTCCTTGGCCCAATGGGCCGCTGTAGGAAAAGGCCGGTCCTCGCCGGCCGCGGGCCCCGCTTCGGCGAGGAGGCCCTGGGTCGCTCACCCTCTTCCCTTCGCATCCAGCGGGCCAAACCGGATAGAATCGACTAAATCGTTTTACAACATGTATTTACACACGATGACAGGATGTCGACACCCCGACTTCCAGGGGGCTGCCTTTACAGATCCGCAAGGGGGATGTAAAGGATCTTTACAGTCGAGCGGACCCGGATCGTTGGGCGAGGGCCCGGCATCGGAGCGAGTCAGCGGGTCACCCCGCCCTCGCCTCCCCCGGGGGCCTCGGCCAGCCACGCGGCGAGCTCCGGCTCGTCCTCCAGCGCCTCATCGTCCGGAGAGACGGCTGCCAGAGGCAGGCTCACCACGAACTCGGCCCCCTGATCGACCGTGAGCGGCTCGTCCAGGAAGAGGTCGCCCCCGTTCTCCTTCACCGCCTGGCTGGCCACGGCGAGGCCGATCCCGGATCCCTTGGGCTTGGTGGTGAAGAACGGCTCGAACACCCGGGTCCGTATCTCCGGCGGGACACCGGGCCCATCGTCGAGGAACCTCAGCTCGAGGCGGGGCCCCGGCCTGCCGGGGGTCCCCGGCGAGAGCCTCGAGCGGATCAGCAGCCGGCCGCCTTCGGGCTGGGCGTCCATGGCGTTCAGGATGAGGTTGAGGATCACGCCCTTCAGCTGGCCCGGCCGCGCGAGGACGCGGTCGGCCTCGGCGTCCAGCTCCCACCTGAGCTCCACTCCCCGCTGGGCGAGCTCCTTGTCGAGCAGCTCCCCCGCCTCCGTGACCAGCCCGTGGAGGCTCACGATCTCCGGTGGCTGATCGGGGGCCCGGCTGAGCTGGAGCACGTTCGCCACGGCCGCCTGCAGCCGCTCGACCTCCTGCAGGCTCATGCGGATCGGCTCCCGGCAACGCTCGGAGAGCTCGCCCCGGCGCTGCCAGCGATCGAGGCGCTGGAGGTTCATCTTCACCGCGCTCAGGGGATTGCGGATCTCGTGGGCCAGGTAGGAGGACAGCTTCCCGACCACGGCGAGCCGGCCGCTGCGGTCCACCCGCTCGAGGGTGTCCCGCAGCCGATCCGTCATCTGGCCGAACGCGAGTGTGAGCCGCCCGACCTCGTCGGTGGCGGGCGGCGGCAGCCAGGGACGGAGGTCTCCCCGGCCGACCCTCTCCGCCGCCCGCGTCAGATCCTCGATGGATCGGGTCACCCTGCCGACGAGCATCGAGAACGCGAGAACCGTCACGGTCGCCAGCCCGAGCACGAAGAGCCAGTAGTTCCGGAACAGCCGACCGATGGGGCCCCGCAGGGAGTCCGAACGTCGCATCACGGCCACCCAGCCGTTCACCCCGACGGGGGCGTACCCCCCGTAGTCCGCGCCTTCGCCACCGAGCCGGAACGACGCCGTCGTCGTGGCGGCCCTCTCGAGCTGCCGCGGGCCGAGCCCCACGGGCGCGCCGCAGGAAGGCGAGAGGAGGACGCGCCCGGCCGCATCCACCACGGTCAGATCGGACGACCACTCGTGGTCCACGCTCTGCCCGAGCCAGTATCCGCCCTCGACCCGGGTCCCGTCGGGTCCCGGACCGACCTCCCGGCGGACGAGCGTCCTTCGACCCGCGGGACCGCACTGGACGCTGTCGGTAGGCATGTCGCCGGCCCCCGCCAGCACGCCCCCCGACGGGCCCCGGAGTCGGAGGTAGTGGAAGCGCGGCCACGCCTCCGAGCTCCCGTCCGTCAGGGTTCTCAGGAGTGACGGACGGACCCCTCCGATCGACGCCTCGAGGAGCAGGCGCAGGGATTCCTCCGCGGCTTCCGCCTCGTCGGCGATGTGCCCCGCAGCGCGCCCTACGTCCGCCACCACGCGAGCTTCGGCCGTGCGCTCGACCACGAACACGCTCTGCCTGTGGCTGAACGCGGCCAGGATCAGCAGCGGGACGATGGCCACGCCGATGAACAGCCAGACGATCTTTCCTCGTAGGGACATGGCCTCGGCGGGGAAGGAAGCCTATCCTGCGTATGGAGCCCTACGAAAAGCGTACGTCCGGCGTGGCCGCCGGCGCAATCGGGAACTTCATCGATGTCCCTCAAACGACGATCCGTGCGGGTCCGCCTTCGCCGAGGGAGCACGCTGAGGGGGCGGATCCACATCCCCGAAGGGCAGTCGCTGACGGAGTTCCTCGGCAGCAAGCTCTTCTTCCTGAATCTGACGGAGGTCCTCTGGGAGGCGGGGGGTGAGAAGCCCCTGCCCCACCTCAGCGTCCGACTCTCCCAGGTGACCTGGGTAGAGCCCCTCGATCCGGCGCTCTCCCTCTCGTCCGCGCGGCCCCCGGCCGAGGAGGAGCGGCGGGTCGAGCTCCACGTCGGCGGGTTCACGAAGCTGCACGTCCAGCTCAAGGTCGCGCGGGAGACGCGCATGTCGGACTACCTGGACGCGAATCCCTCCTTCATCCCCCTGTGGGCGGTCCGGGTGCCCGGCGAGGTCACGGTCGTGGACCGGGTGGCGCTCAACCACGACGCCATCGAGGCCGTCCGGGAGCTGGGAGACGAGGAGCCCGGTCCCGGGCCCTGATCCACGTCAGGGGCGTCGTGCCCCCCCACCCGTCGGCGGCCCGTAGGGCACGCCCTCGAGGAAGACCTGCACGACGGACCGCGGTTCCGGGATCGATTCGAGGGGATTGCGGCTGAGCACCACCAGGTTCGCGACCTGGCCCGGGACGATGCGCCCGACTCCGCCGCCCAGTCCCAGGGCGTCGGCTGCCCAGGCGGTCGCGGACAGCAGCGCCTCGTGGGGGGTGAGGCCGGCCCGCTCGACCAGCAGCCGCATCTCTTCCCGGACGTCCGGTGGGGGGGTCGGGGCCGGATCGCCGAGGTAGCCGGTTCCGGCCACGATCCGCACCCCCACCTCCCGGGCCCGTCGGGTCACGTCCGCGGCCTGCTCGGCGGTCGCGTCGGAGCGGTACGCCCGGACGCGGGACAGGAGGGGCTCGAGGGACGCGCCTCGCTCCGCCATGAGCGCCAGGAGCCGGTCCACCTCCTCGTGGGAGCCCTCCCGGGGCAGCAGGGAGGCGTCCGAGAGGAGGGCGATCCCGCTGCCCACGAGATCGGAGGGACGGAGGGGCGGAAGCGCGGCGTCGCTCCAGCCCCGGAGCCCGAGGCGCTCGGCCCCCACCATGAAGGAGCGGATCCGCTGCCGATCCACGCCCTGGAGGAACTGGACGCCCCGCGCCCTGCTTCCCCGAGCCCGCTCGAGGGCGTTCCAGCGCCAGACCGCCCGAACCACCGGGCTCGCGGCGCTGCCGCTCCCGTCCGATCCGTCGACGGGGAGGAAGCGCTCGGTGTCGCGTCCGACCACGAGCGCCGGGAGGAGCAGCATCGGCGCCTCGAGCCCGGAGCGTGCGCTCTCGCGCAGCTCCGCCAGCGCGCCCGGATCCGTCGATCCGTGGATCCGCATGGCGGTGACCCCGCCGTACAGGGCGTCCGCCAGCCGCCGTCGCGTCAGGGCCCGGCTCTCCCAGCCCGGGTCCACCACGGCGTGGGTGTCGATGAGGCCCGGAATCACCCACCGACCCCGCACCCGCACGACCTCCACCCGTGGAGGGAGCTCCTTGGCCCCGTCCCTGAACACGTCCTCGATCACGCCGTCGGCGATGAGAATGGTCGTGCCCCGGCGCGCCGGACCTCCCGTGCCGTCGACCACGGTGGCACCCACCAGGGCACGCCGCTCCACGTCCGCGGCTCGCGTCCACCCACGGCCCCCCAGCGCTTCCGCCCGCCGCGCGCACGCCTCGCCGACCGGCTCGAGGGCGAGGTCGCCAGCGAGGAGCATCCAGCGGTAGCGCCCTTCGGCCCCCGCGGGACAGACCACGGCCCGCCCCTCCTCCCGGAGCACGATCGTGTCCCCGCGCACCAGGTAGCTTCCCGACGAGTGGAGAAGGGAGTTGGCCGTCAGACGGAAGCGCCCGCCGGCTCCGAGGGCCAGACGGAAGGGGCTCCTCTCCCAGGTCCCGCCCACGCCCGACGCCTGGGCGAGGCCGGCCGCAGGGACGAGCGGGAGGGCGGACAGCGTCGTCAGGAGGAGCGCGGCGGCACGGATGCCGGCCCGACGCCTCCGGTTCCTCCGCCTGGTCGCATCGCGTCTCGGTCGTGCCACGCCGCACCTCCTGGGCTGGACGGTGCAAAGCCCTTCACGTTCCGGGCCGGCGACCGGCGAGAGACACAAGTCTCTGTCTGGCAGGGAGTTAGGACCTACGGGGGATCGCGACGGTGGAATCTGCGCGTAAACCTGGCGTACGGCGCGCGGGCCGGATGTAAAGGGGCTTTACAGAGCCGCGAGGGCGGACGTGGACCCGTGGGCGGGCCTGGAGACCGGGTCGGCGCCGATCCGACCCGCGCCGGGGGACCTCGGTGGAGACCGCCTCAGGGGACGACCAGCTGGTGGTCGCGGATCAGGCGGTTCAGCGTGGGCCGGGAGACCCCGAGCATGCGCGCGGCCCGGCTCTTGTTGCCCTCCGTGTCGTTCAGGATTCGTTGCACGTGCCGGCGCTCGATGGACGAGCGCACCTCGGACAGGGTGAGGGGCTCGGTCGGTCCGCCGCTCCCGTTCCGACCCGCGCCGCCGCCTCCCACGTCCTGGAGCGTCAGGGACGGCCCGCGGTTCATGATCACGGCCCGCGTGAGGACGTTCTCCAGCTCCCGCACGTTCCCGGTCCACTCGCGCCACATGAGGTCTTCCATCACCTCCGGAGGTACGACCGGGGGCGTGAGTCCCGCCTCGGCCGACGCGCGGGTCACCAGGTGCCGGACGAGCGCCGGAATGTCGGAGCGGCGCTCCCGCAGCGGCGGCACCATGATCTCGATCACCTGGACCCGGTAGAACAGGTCCTCCCGGAAGTCGCCGCGCTCCACCATGTCGGGGAGGGATCGATGGGTGGCGGTGATGATGCGTGCGTCGGTGCGACGGGGCAGGTCGCTGCCCACCGGGTAGTACTCGCCCTCCTGCAGGACCCGCAGGAGCTTGGCCTGGAAGGCCACCGTGGTGTCCCCCACCTCGTCGAGGAAGAGGGTGCCTCCGGACGCCGCCTCGAACTTGCCCCTGCGGTCCGTCGAGGCCCCGGTGAACGAACCCTTGAGGTGACCGAACAGCTCCGACTCGAGGAGCTGCTCGGGGACCGCCGCGCAGTTGACGGCGATGAAGGGCCGACCGGCGCGGCTCGACGTCTCGTGGATGGCCCGGGCCACGAGCTCCTTCCCGGTGCCGGTCTCTCCCCGGATCAGCACCGGGGCGGAGGTCGACGCCACGGCGCCGATGCTCTTGTAGACCTTCATCATGGACGGGTGCGTCCCGACCAGCCCGTGGGGAGGTGTCACGTCGGCCACACGGTCCAGCGACGACTCCGCGGCCCGCGCCCGCTTGGCCAGGCACTCCTCGATCACGCTCTCGGTCTCGTCGAGGTCGAGGGGCTTGATCAGGTAGTCCGAGGCCCCCTGTCTCATGGCTTCGATCGCCCCCTGGACGTCGCCGTGGCCCGTGAAGATCACCACGTCGATGTCGGGACGCGCTTCCCGCAGGTGCGCCAGCAGCTCGAAGCCGTCCATCCCGGGCATGCGCACGTCGGTGAGGACGATATCCGGGTCGAACTCCTCGATCCGGTTGAGGGCGGCGGTGGCCGAGTCGAACGAGCGGACGTCGAAGCCCTGCTCGGTCAGGTGGCTCTCCAGGGTCCGGCGAAGGAGCTGCTCGTCGTCTACCACTACGAGACGTGACGGTCTCAAGCGCGGATGCCTCCCTCCGGAGCCCGGCCGCCCGCGGTGCGGGCCGACCCGGCAGACCCTCGATCGGGGCTTCCTCCGG
>JASFUL010000157.1:0-10200 GCA_050050315.1 Gemmatimonadota bacterium | reverse complement strand
GAATCCGCCGCGTCGTCTCGGGTCTCCTGTCGGGTAGGCATCGATCTGCTATACGCGGTGTTCGGGACGGAGCTTACATCCCGCTCCGACCGATACCGCGCCTCGTCACAGTCCACCGGCGAGGCCCGCGAAGGACCCCTCTTCCATCTATGGTACACCGGACGCAGCGGAGACGGGCCGCGACGCGGCCCGCCCGAGCGTCCCGGATCTCCTCGGGCCCCTTCTTCAGGACGCCTCTTCCGGCGCCTTACGACTCCCGCCGTCGGCCACCGTGACGTCCACCGAATCCGAATCCCGCCGCTTCACCGTCAGGGGAGTGTCGCAATGGCTGCACTGGATCAGGACCGCCTCCGTTCCCGCGAGGGAAACCGCGTCGGAGTGGCTGCAGACCGGACAGCGATACCTGCGCCAGTCGCCGTCTTCGCGTTCCGTCATCGTCGGTCCTCGCAGGGGACGGGGGCCAGCGGGCGGCCAGGGCCCCGGCCCCGCCGCCCTTCGGACAAGGTGCGGTCTCGCACGTCCGCGGGCGAGGGGCCCGAGCGATCGGACCCGCCTACACCGCGGCCGGCAGGCGCTCTCCGACGAACTTCGCGAGGTCGACGCAGCGACAGGAGTAGCCCCACTCGTTGTCGTACCAGGCCAGGACCTTGACCATCCGCCCGTCGATCACCGCCGTCGAGAGCGAATCCACGATCGAGCTGTTGGGGTTTCCCGTGAAGTCGATGGAGACGAGCGGCTCCTCCGAATACCCGAGAATGCCGGCCATGTCGCCCTCGGCCGCCGCGCGGAAGGCGGCGTTCACCTCCTCCACCGAGGTCTCCTTCTCGACCTGGGCCACGAGATCCACGATGGAGACATCGGGCGTCGGCACCCGGATCGCCATGCCGTCGAGCTTGCCTTCGACCTCCGGAAGGACCAGCGAGGTAGCCTTGGCCGCCCCCGTGGTGGTCGGGATCATCGACATCGCGGCCGCCCGCGCCCGACGCATGTCCTTGTGGGGCAGGTCGAGGATGTTCTGGTCGTTCGTGTAGGAGTGGATGGTGGTCATGAGGCCGTGGCGGAAGCCGAAGCTGTCCGTCAGGACCTTGACCACGGGGGCCAGGCAGTTGGTGGTGCAGCTCGCGTTGGAGATGACGTCGTGGGTGTCGGGGTCGTAGTCCCCGTGGTTCACCCCGAGGACGACGGTGACGTCCTCGTTCTTGGCCGGAGCGCTGATGATGACCTTCCGGGCCCCGGCCTCGAGGTGCTTGGCGGCCTTGTCCCGGGTCCGGAAGAGACCCGTGGACTCGATCACGATGTCCACTCCGAGGTCGCTCCAGGGCAGAGCCCCCGGATCGCGCTCGCTCAGGACCCGGATCTCGTCTCCGTCGACCTCGATGCCGTCCGTCGTGACCCGGACCTCCCCGGGGTAGGGACCGTGGACCGAATCGTAGCGGAGCAGATGGGCGAGGGTCTCTGCGTCGGTCAGATCGTTCACCGCGACGAAGTCGAGCTCGGTGGAGTCGTACTTCTTCGCGGCTCGGAGGACCAGACGGCCGATACGGCCGAAGCCGTTGATGGCGACGCGGACGGGCATGGGCGGCGACTCCTGGGATGCGCTGGACGGTTCGTTTCGCGGTTGGACGCCCGCCACGTCGGTGGGGGTCTCGGGCCGGGATGCCCGGGGCCGAGCTGCGTGGCCCCGAACCTACGCGGCCGACCGCCCTGGCACGGAGCGGGCGAAGGTGAGGACCACAACCCCGCTGACGCCGCCCCGTTCCAGCGCGGCGGCCGCCGCCGAGGCGGTCGCTCCCGTGGTCAGGACGTCGTCGATCAGGAGGACCCTGAGACCGGACAACGGCGCGTCGGTGGCCAGTCGGAACGCCCCTTCGACGTTGAGACGCCGCTCGTCCGGGTGGAGCGACACCTGGGTGCCGCGCCCCTCCCGTCGGGCGAGGGCGTCCACCAGCTTCAGCCCCCGAATCCGCGCGACGCCGCGGGCGAGCAGTCGGGCCTGGTTGTAGCCCCTCGAGCGTTCCCGCCGGGGGGTCGTGGGGACCGGCACGACGACTGGAGCCGGGCCGGGCCCGGACAGGCCGGGGTCGAGCCGGGCCATCCGCTCCGCCATGAAGGGCGCAAGATCCCGCCACCCCTCGTATTTCAGCCCGTGGACGAGCGCGTCGGCGGGCGCACCCAGGGCGACGGCCCAGCGCGCGCCGCGCAGCACGGTGGGCCAGCCACGGCACGCCAGACAGTCGGGCTCGCCCTCCCTCCCCGTACCCCTCGGCATGTGACAGCGGGGACAGCGGGGCCAGGGGGGATCGACGAGCCGACCGCGACAGCCCGCGCACACGAGCCGGTCCGGCGAGTCGAGCGGGATCCAGCTCGCACAACCGAGGCAACGGCCCGGTAGGAGGAGCTCGCCGACCTCCCGGACGCCCCGGGCCAGGACCCGTTTCCACGCGCCGACCCGCCGACGCCGGATCACGCCTGGCGCCCCTCCTCCATGGCCGCCCTCATCGCCTCCACCGGCGCCTCCCCGCCCCACCACCGCTCGAATGCCACCGCCCCCTGCTGGACGAGCATCTCGGCGCCGTCGGTGGCCCGTACCCCGTACCTCTCCGCCGCCCGCACGAAGGCGGTCTTGCGAGCACCGTAGAGGAGGTCCAGCACCGCCCCGGCGCGGTCCAGGCGGTCCAGGTCCAGGGGGAGGGGGTCGTCGGGGTCCAGCCCCAGACGAGTCGCGTTGATGACCAGGTCGAAGCTCCCGCCGAACACTGCCGCCGTGTCGTCGGCGACCCGCACCCGCTCGTCGCCGATTCGACGGGCCACCGCCCGGGCCCGTTCGGTGCTCCGGTTCACGATCACGACCTCGCGCGCGTCGTCGTCGAGCAGGCCCACCAGCACGGCCCGGGCCGCCCCCCCGGCCCCGAGCAGGAGGACGCGGTAGCCCTCCGGCGGCCGCCCGAGGAACCGGTCCAGCGCCCGCCTGAAGCCCTCGACGTCGGTGTTGTCGCCGTGGATCCGTCCTTCCGCCGCCCAGAAGGTGTTGCACGCCCCGGTGCGACGCACGGCGTCGGTCGGGGCGGTGACCACGGACGCCGCCCGCTCCTTGTGGGGGAGCGTGACGTTGCCGCCGCCGCCCGCCTCCGACAGCCCCCTGAGGAGGTGTGACAGGCCGTCCTCGCCGCAGCGGAGGGCCACGTACACACCGTCGACGCCGGCTGCCCGGAAGGCCGCGTTCTGGATCACCGGGGAAAGGGAGTGCCCCACCGGGTCGCCCAGGAGGGCGAGAAGCCGGGTGGAAGCGGTGACGCGGACGGTCACGGAGCCACGATGGGCTCGAGGCGGCGCACGCTGCGGGAGACGAGGTCCTCGAGCACCTGGAAGGTCGCCTCGTAGACCGCGTCGTCTCCGCCGAACGGATCCGGGACGGTCGGCCCCATCGTGTCCTCTCCCCCCTCGGCGAACGCGCCCAGGAGCGCCACGCGCCCCTGCCCCCCGAGCTCCAGCACGCGTCGCACGTGCGACGTGGACATGGCGAGCACCAGGTCGCTCTGCTCCACCAGCTCGCGGGTCAGAAAACGGCTCCCGTGCCCGGCCAGGTCGATCCCGTGGCGCGCCGCGACCCGGAGGGCGCCGCCGCTGGCGGGCGCGCCCTCGGAAGCCGCCACCCCGGCCGAGCCCACCTCGACCTGGGTCCAACCCAGCGCCTCGAGCTCCCTCCGGGCGAGCTGCTCCGCCATCGGGCTCCGGCACGTGTTGCCGGTGCACACGAAGAGGACCCGGAATCGCTCGGTCTCAGGTGCCTCGAAAGTCATCGATCTCCGGAAGCAGGCGGCGCAGTGATTCGACCGGCGTCGCGCCGGCCCGCACGATCCGGGGGACGGCCCCGGTGCAGTCAACGATAGTCGAGGCTGCGCTGGGCGGAAGGGCCCCGACGTCGAGGACCCACGTCCGGGGTCCCCCACCCAGCGCCCAGGCGACGTCGAACGCGGTCTCTCCATCTCGCGCCGGGGCCCCGCCCGGCGCGTTCGCGCTCGTGGACGTCAGCGGCTCCCCGAGGGCCTCGACCAGCCGTGCGGTGAGCGGGTGGGCCGTGCGCCGGACGCCGACCGCCCCTGCCCGGCTTCGTACGCCCTCGGGAAAGGTGCGATCCGGGTCCGACAGGAGGAGTGTCACGGACCCGGGCCAGAAGGCCCGCTCGAGCCGTCTCGCCGATGCGTTCCAGGCCAGCCCCTCCACCGAGCGGCGGTCCGGAACCAGGAGCAGCACGGGGCGATCCACCGGCAGGTCCTTCAAGGCTCGGAGCCGCTCCAGACCCTCCCCGTGCGCTCGCGACCCGAAGCCGTACACCGTCTCGGTCGGGTGGACGAGCACACCGCCCCCCCGAACGTGCTCCACCAGCGCCTCCAGCGCCACGTCCGAAGCGGGCTCGCCGCGGACGTCGATTCGTCGAGGGACCTCTCCCGCGCTCACCGACCCCACCGCCGGGACGCGCGGCGGGCCGGGGGACGGCCGTCGCGGGAACGGGCGCGCCCGCTCACCGCCCCGGGGGCTCCTCCGGGCCCCGGGCGGTCTCCTCGGCCCTGAGGGCCAGGAACAGCTCGGCGACCGGAACGTCCGCGGACCGCGTGACCTTCAGGTTCAGGGGGTCGCCCTTCACCATCCGGACGCGCCCCCCCAGCGCTTCCACGAGCGAGGCGTCGTCGGTGACGCGTCCCACGTCGTCGAGGCGCTCGTACGCCTCTCGCAGGAGGGCCGCGGGAAACGCCTGGGGCGTCTGGGCGTGCCAGATCCGACTCCGGTCGGGCGTGGCCACCACGCGGAGGTCGCGGTCCACCTCCTTGAGCGTGTCGACCGCCGGCCACCCCGCGACCACCCCCGCCACCTCGCCGGAGCCCCCCGCCCCGTCCCCGGAGGCGCCGCCCAGGGTCCTCACGCCAGCCTCCTCGGCGCCCGCCACGCACCGATCGATCACCGCTCGCGTGACCAGCGGCCGGGCCGCGTCGTGGACCAGGATCACGTCCACTTCGGGGAGCGCGCGCACCGCCGCCCGGACCGAACGAGCGCGTGTGTCGCCGCCGGCCACGACGCCCACCCGCGCGTCCAGGGCCTCGATCCATTCCGGCGGCTCGGACGCCTCGTCGGGTGCCAGGGCGACGCGGACCGCGCACACGGCGGGATGTTCGAGGAACGGAAGGAGGGAGTGCCTCAGGAGCGGCTGGCCCCGCAGCTCGAGCCACGGCTTGCGCGTGCCTCCCATGCGCCGCCCCATCCCGGCCGCCGGCACCGCCACCCCGACCCGGGTCATGGTGCGCCACGGCTCCGGGGGCGTCGCTCCCGCCGTCCGGACCCGCTCCCTTCCCGACCGCGGATACGCCCGGGTCGACGCCCGGGCGGCTTCACGCCCGTCGCACCCCGGCGGTCACGTCGCCCCGTAGCCCACGCCGGGCCCCCCCGGACCTCCGTTGCCGGAGGCCCCTCCCGCTCCGACCTCGTCCCACTCGCGGTCGTCGCGCGTGGCGGAGTCGAACCGGGTGTATTGCTTGTGGAAATAGAGCTTCACCACGCCGGTGGGACCGTTTCGCTGCTTGGCGACGATGAGGTCAGCCTTGCCCTCGAGGCTGTTTCCCTCGTCGTCCACGGCGCCAAAGTAGTACTCGGGCCGGAACAGGAACATGACGAGATCGGCGTCCTGCTCGATGGAACCGGACTCCCGGAGGTCCGAGAGCTGGGGCCGCTTGTCGGGCCGCTGCTCCGGTTGGCGCGAGAGCTGGGAGAGGGCCACGACGGGGATCTCGAGCTCCCGGGCCAGCGCCTTCAGGCCCCGGGAGATCTCGCTCACCTCCTGCACGCGGCTCTCCGCCCTGCCCGAGGACGCCATGAGCTGCATGTAGTCGATGACGAGCATCCCCAGGTCCGTCTCGGACTTGAGACGGCGGGCCTTGGCCCGCATCTCCAGGACCGTCATGCCAGGGGTGTCGTCGATCCACAGGGGCGCCGTGTTCAGGTGTCCGGCCGCGGCCGCGAGCCGCTGGTACTCCTCGGGCGAGAGGCGGCCTCGACGCAGCTTCTGGGCGTCGACCCGGCCCTCGGAGCAGAGGAGGCGCTGTACGAGCTGCTCCTTGCCCATCTCGAGGGAGAAGACGGCGGTCGGGATCTCGTGCTCGATGGCGGCGTTCTGGGCCACGTTCATGATCCACGACGTCTTTCCCATGGAAGGCCGCGCCGCCACGATCACGAGGTCCCCCTTCTGGAGGCCCGTCGTCATCCTGTCCAGGTCCGGGAAGCCGGTGGGGACCCCGGTGATCCCGCCGGCCGACTCCTGGAGCTTCTCGATGTGCTCGAAGGTCGGCCACAGGATCTCCTTGATCCAGACGAAGCCCTCCCGCGCGTGACTCTGGGCCACATGGAAGATCCGCGACTCGGCCTCGTCGAGGACCTCCTCCACGTCGCGCTCCCCCTGCTCGTACGCGTCCCTGACGATGTTCTGGGACGCGTCGATCAGGCGGCGCAGCAGGGCCTTGTCCCGCACGATGCGCGCGTGGTACTCGATGTTGGCCGCCGTCGGCACCGCGTCCACCAGCTCCGCGATGTACTCCAGGCCGCCCACCGAGTCGAGCTCCTCGGTCTTCTTGAGCTCCTCCGCCACGGTGATGACGTCGATCACGTCGCCGCGCTCGAAGAGCCGCGTCATCGCCCTGAAGAGCCGCCGGTGCGCCTCCCGGTAGAACGTCGAGTCGTTGACGTGCTCCACCGCCCGGGCCACGGCGTCCCGGTCGATGAGCATCCCCCCCAGGACGGAGATCTCCGCTTCGGCGGAGAACGGGGGCGTACGGTCGTAGCGGGACGGGCCGGCGGACGGGCCGCCGGACCCCGACCGTCCGGTCGCCGGAGAGGCGGCGTCGGCGGTCGAGGTGGCCGGATCGGGTGGGTTCAACGTTCGAGGCCGGAGGCTGGGAGATGCGGCGAGCGACGTGCGGGAGTGCGGGTCAGCGCCCCTCCATCACCTGGCGCAGGAGCTGGAGGTCGTCCCAGGAGGCGCGGGTCCATCCCCGGTTCCGGAGCAGCGCCGCAGGATGGTACGTGACGACGACCGGCACGCCCTCGTAACTGTGCACGTCGCCGCGGAGCTTGCCAAGGGGCTTCCGGGAACCGGTCAGCCATTGCGCGGCGAACGTGCCCACGGCGAGCAGAACTTCCGGCGACACGAGCTGGAGCTGCCTCTTCAGGTAGGGGGCGCACGCCTCGATCTCCGCCGGCAGGGGGTTCCGGTTTCCGGGGGGCCGGCACTTGAGGACGTTGCAGATGTATGCGTTCCGTTCCCGGGACAGATCGACCGAGGCCAGCATGAGGTCCAGCAGCTTGCCCGCCGCACCGACGAACGGGAGGCCCGTGCGGTCCTCGTTGGCTCCGGGCGCCTCCCCCACGACCACCACGCGCGCGTCGACGACGCCGTCGGCGAAGACGACCTGGGTCCGTCCCTCCGCGAGCCCGCAACGCGTGCACCCGAGAGCCCGCTCACGGAGCTCCGCGTAGTCCGCCGGGACGACGGGGAGCTCGCCGGGGGACGTCCCGGTTCCCGCCGCCCCGACCTCCGCCCGCTCGCCACCGCCCATCGCGGCCCGGAGCTCGTCGAGGCCGGGGGAGTGGCCGCCCCGGTGGGCCGAGAGGAGCTCCCGGGCGGCCGCCAGCAGATCGGCCCGGTCGGTGTCGTCCAGGAAGAGGGGTCCGGCCCCCATCTCCCCCCTCTGCCGGAGCAGACGGGCCAGGAGGGCGGGGTCCAACCGGCTCACCCTCCCGCCCCCTCCAGCCTCCGGGCGACCCGGTCGAGGATCGCCTCGGCGGCCTCGTCCTTCGCCTGGAGCGGCAGCGCCTCCGGCTCCCCGTCGGGGGAGAGGAGGGTGACGCGGGTGGTCTCCGAGTCGAAGCCGGTCCCCTCGCCCACCTCGTTGGCGACTATGAGGTCGAATCCCTTGGCGTCGAGCTTGGTCCGGGCGTTCTCGACGGCATCGTCCGTCTCCAGCGCGAACCCGACGACGAAGGCCCCCGGCTTCCGGAGCTCCCGCGTGCCCGCCGCGACGTCCGGATTGGCGACGAGCGGGACCGTGAGCTCGTCGCCGACGGCGGATCGCTTGAGCTTTCCCGCCCCGGCGTCCCGGGGACGGTAGTCGGCGACGGCGGCCGCGAAGACGACGACGTCGGCCCCGGGGAGCGCCTCGCGCACCGCCGCGTCCATCTCCCGGGCGCTCTCGACGCGCACGACCCTCACGCCGTGCGGGTCCCCCAGCGGGCTCGGTCCGGTAACGAGCATGACGTCGGCGCCCCGCCGCCACGCCGCCCGGGCGACGGCGAACCCCATGCGACCGCTGGAGCGGTTCCCGACGTAGCGCACGGCGTCGACGGGCTCCCGGGTGGGGCCCGCCGTCACCAGGACCCGACGACCCCCCAGGGGGTCGCCGGCGCAGAGGGCCCGGCCCACCTGTTCGACGATCTCAGCCGGCTCGAGCATGCGGCCCGGCCCCTCGCCCTCGCCGTACGCCAGGGGTCCGACCCCGGGCCCGGCGATGCGGTACCCCAGCTCCTGGCACCGGGCGACGTTGGACGTGGTCGACGGGTGGGCCCACATGCGGTCGTTCATGGCTGGGCAGAGGACGACCGGAGCCCTCGTGACGAGGAGGGTCGTGGTGAGCAGGTCGTCGGCCCGCCCGGTGCCGGCTCGCGCCAGGAAGTCGGCCGTGGCGGGGGCGACGCACACGACGTCGGCGTCGTGTCCCAGACGGATGTGGAGGGCCGCGCCGCCCGCGGCGCGGCCGCCGGGCTCCGACCTCGACGCGCCGGGGCTCGTCTCGAAGAGGTCCGTGTGGACGGGCCGGCCCGTCACCGCCTCGAAGGAGAGGGGCTGGACGAAGTTGCGGGAGCCGCGGCTCTGGACGACCTGGACGGTCGCCCCGAGGCGAGAGAGGTCCCGGGCGAGCTGGACGGACTTGTACGCCGCGACGCCCCCCGTGACGCCCAGGACGATCCGAGCGCCCTTCCACGGCCGGCGGGGGCTGAGCTCGGGCTTCGCCACGGCCCGGGTCCCGCTATTCGTCGCGCTTGCGGCGTCGGACGAGGCGGAACTCGATCTGACCCGAGGTCAGCGCCTCCAGGGCACGCGTCGTGAGCTTCTTCTCCTCGCCCAGGGGAAGCGTCTCCCGGGGGAGGATGTTGAGCTCCCGCGTGTACTTCGCCGCAACCAGCACCCCCAGGTACTTGCTCCCGGTGCTCTCGGCCAGGTTCTCGGGCGTGAACACTCGCATTCTCGTCTCCTCTCTTCCTGCGTCAGTCGGTCGGCGGCAGGCTCTCCACCAGCGCGCCGGCCAGGATGTCGTCGATCTCCGCTCGCAGCCGCTCCACCTCCCGATCCACGTCGGCCGGAGCGACCCGCTCCGGCGGGGTCTGCCCCCGGACGAGGCGCCTCACGGCGTCGACGGCGGCCTGCAGCTCCTCGTTGACCACGGCGTGGTCGAAGTCACGCGCCGAAAGCAGCTCCTCCCGCGCGTTGCGCAGCCTGCGCAACATCTCGGCTCGGGCCTCCGTGCCCCGTCCGGACAGGCGAGCCACGAGCGCGGCGGCCGTCGGAGGCAGCACGAAGATCAAGAGCGCGTCGGGCACCCGTTCCCGGATCTGTCGGGCGCCCTGCACGTCGATGTCCAGCACCACGCGCTCGCCCCGCTCGGCCGCCCGCTCGAGGTTGTCGCGGGGCGTACCGTAGAGGTGGCCGTGGACCTCGGCCCACTCGACCAGCTCCCCCGCCTCGATCATCCTGCGGAAGGCAGGCTCGTCCACGAACTCGTAGTCCATCCCGTTCCGCTCGCCCTGGCGGGGCGGGCGGGTCGTGGCCGAGACGCTGAAGACGAACTCCCGGGAGCCCTCGACGAGCCGCCGGGCCATGGTCGTCTTGCCCGTGCCGGAGGGCGCAGCCAGGACCACCGGCCGGGCCGGTGCTTCCGCCCCCGCCCCGTCCTCCGCCCGTCGCCGCACGGGAGCGTCGTCGTTCACTCGACGTTCTCCACCTGCTCGCGGAGCCGCTCCACCTCCTCCTTCATCGTCACCGACGCCGCCGTGATCTCGGCGTCGTTCGCCTTCGAACCGATCGTGTTGGCCTCCCGGTGCATCTCCTGCACCAGAAACGAGAGCCGCTTGCCCACCGGCTCCGAGGCGTCCAGGTCCAGG
>JASFUL010000156.1:0-10243 GCA_050050315.1 Gemmatimonadota bacterium | reverse complement strand
GTCCGGCTGGTGCCCAACCACGTCTGCGTCTCGGTCAACCTCCAGGATCACCTGCTGGCCCTGGACCACGGCTCGCTGGAACGGTGGCGTCTCGAGGCACGGGGCAGAGGACCCGGCGGCTGATGCAAGGGATCAGCGAGGCGAGGGTCGGCGAGATCCTCGACGCGGCCCGGGGCGTCCGGGTCCTCGTGGTGGGCGACCTGATGCTCGACCGCTACATCGCCGGCGCCGTGGACCGCATCTCCCCCGAAGCCCCCGTCCCGGTGGTGCGGGTCGACGACGAGAGCTACGCGGTGGGGGGCGCGGGCAACGTGGCCGCCCAGGTGGTGGCGCTGGGCGCGACGTGCGACGTGGTCGGGATCGTGGGGGACGACGAGGCGGGCGCGCTGTTGCGGCAGGCCCTCGTCGAGCAGGGGGTGGAGGTCCACGGGTTGGTCGCGACCCGCGAACGGCCGACCACGACGAAGATCCGCGTGCTCGCCCGCCGCCAGCAGATCGTCCGGGTCGACCGCGAGCGCGACGAGGACGTCGCCCCGGACCTGGCCCGGGAGCTGGCAGGCGCGGTGCGCGAGCTGGCCTCCGGGTGCGCGGCCGTCGCCCTCGAGGACTACAACAAGGGAGTCCTCGTCGAACCCGTCATCGCCGCGGGCCTGGGGCGGGACGGCTCGCATGCCCTGCCGTCCGTGGTCGACCCGAAGAGGATCCGCTTCTTCGAATACCGCGGCGCCACGGTGTTCAAGCCGAACGCCAAGGAGCTGGCCGACGCGCTCTCGGACCACCTCCACCCGGAGGACGAGGCCTGGATGGAGCACGTGCGGGTCCGCATGGAGTGCGACCACCTCCTCCTCACCCTGGGTGAGCGGGGCATGGCCCTCCAGACGGCTTCGGGGGAATACGTACGCGTCCCGGCCGTCGCCCGCGAGGTCTTCGACGTCTCGGGCGCCGGCGACACCGTGACGGCGGTCATGGCCGTGTGCCTCGCCGCGGGCGCCACGCCGGTCGAGGGGGCCCTCCTGGCCAACCATGCGGCGGCGCTCGAGGTGGGCAAGGTGGGCGTGGCCACAGTGGGCCCGGACGAGATCCTCGGCCATCACCGCGAGGCCGCGAACCGTTGAAGCCGGCGGCCGGCCGGTGTGGTGGCCCGGCCCTCCGGTCGCTACCCTCCGGGAGCGAATCCCGCGCGCACACTCGAAGGACACTCCAACCGCACACACGGAGCCTCCAGCATGAGCGAGATCGACTTCGTCCACACCCCCGAGGCGCCCGAAGCCATCGGCCCCTACTCCCAGGCCGTCGTCACCGACGGATGGGTCTTCTGCTCGGGCCAGATCCCTCTCGATCCCGAGACGATGGAGCTGGTGGAAGGGGATATCGAAGTCCAGACCGACCGCGTCCTCAGGAACCTCCGCGCCGTCCTCGAAGCGGCCGGGTCGGGGCTGTCGCGGGTGGTCAAGACCACCGTATTCCTCGCCGACATGGGCGACTTCCAGGCCATGAACGGGGTGTACGCCCACCACTTCGGAGACCACCGTCCGGCGCGTGCCGCGGTGCAGGCCGCGAAGCTGCCGAAGGGGGTGGACATCGAGATCGAGTGCGTCGCGAGACACGGATGATCGCCCCGCTCGCTTGACACCGCGGCGAACCGGAAGGCAAGCTTGCCGGACACCCGACCCCCGATTCGACGTCGTCCCGGCCTCGCGGGCGCACCCGCGGGACCGCCCCCCGCGCCACAGGAACGCTCGATGGCCATGCTCAGCAACGTCCCGATCCGCACCCTCCTCGTCACGTCCCTCCTGACCGCGACCGCCTGGCTCGGAGGCCCTTCCAGCACCGCCGCCCAGCAGATCGACGACGCGCTCTTCGACGCGCTCACGTGGCGCAACATCGGGCCCGCCCGGGGAGGACGCTCCACCGCCGTCGCCGGCAGCGACGCACGGCCGATGGAGTACTACTTCGGCGCCACGGGCGGCGGCCTCTGGAAGACGAGCGACGGGGGCACGACGTGGGCCCCCGTCACCGACGGCCAGCTGGGATCGGCCTCGGTGGGGGCCGTGGCCGTCTGCGAGGCCGACCCCGACGTGGTCTACATCGGCATGGGCGAGACCGAGCTGCGCGGCAACGTCCAGCAGGGTGACGGCGTGTACCGGTCCGACGACGCCGGCGAGACGTGGGAGCACCTCGGCCTGGAGGAAACCCAGAACATCGCCCGCATCCGCATCCACCCCCGGGACTGCGAGACCGCGTGGGTCGCCGCCCTCGGCAAGCACTCCGCGGAGAACGAGGAGCGGGGCGTCTTCAAGACCACCGACGGCGGACAGACGTGGCGCAAGACGCTCTACCGGAGCCCCCGCGCCGGGGCCGTCGACCTCACGCTGGATCCCAACGATCCGAACCTCATGTACGCTGCGGTCTGGGAGGCCTGGCGGAAGAGCTGGGGGATGAGCTCGGGCGGAGACGACAGCGGCCTCTTCCGGTCCACCGATGGCGGCGAGACGTGGACCGAGATCACCCACGCCGAGGGGCTCCCGCAGACGACGCCGATCGGGAAGATCGGCGTCGCCATCTCGCCCCCGAATCCCGACCGCGTGTGGGCGCTCATCGAGCACGAGCCGGACGGCGGCGTCTACCGCTCCGACGACGGCGGCGAGACGTGGACCCGCGTGAACGACGAGCGGATGCTGCGCCAGCGCGCGTTCTACTACACGCGTATCTACGCCGACCCCCAGGACGAGGACGTCGTCTACGCGCTGAACACGGGGCTCTACCGTTCCGACGACGGCGGCGAGACCTTCGACGCCCGCCTCCGAGTGCCCCACGGGGACAACCACGACCTCTGGATCGCCCCCTCGGACCCCGAGCGTCTCATCAACGGGAACGACGGGGGTGCCAACGTCAGCTTCAACCGTGGCGAGACGTGGACGGAGCAGGACTTCCCCACGGCCCAGTTCTACCGGGTGATCACCACGGAGCACGAGCCCTACCACGTCTGCGGGGCGCAGCAGGACAACTCCACCGCGTGCATCCCCGTGAAGGACTGGAACCATCTGAGCGCCGGGGGCGGGGACTACTTCTATTCCGTGGGAGGGTGCGAGAGCGGCTACATCGCGCCGCACCCGATCGACACCGACATCTTCTACGCCGGCTGCTACGGCGGGAGCCTGTCACGCTACGACCACGAGACGGGCTTCACGCGCGCCGTCAACGTCTGGCCCGAGAACCCCATGGGCCAGAGCGCGGAGGACCTCGACGAGCGGGTCCAGTGGACCTTCCCGATCGTGTTCAGCCCCCACGATCCGAACCTCCTCTTCACCGGGACGCAGAAGGTCTGGAAGACGACCACGGAGGGGCAGAGCTGGACCGCCATCAGCGGCGACCTCACGCGCGCCGACCCGTCGACCATCGGCCCCTCGGGCGGCCCCATCACGAAGGACCAGACGGGCGTGGAGACGTACGCCACCGTCTTCGCCATCGCCCCCTCGCCCCACGATCCCGACGTGATCTGGGTCGGGTCGGACGACGGGTACGTCCACGTCACCCGCAACGGCACCGCCGCCAGTCCCGAGTGGACGAACGTCACCCCCGCCGACGCGCCGGACTTCGTGAGGATCAACACGATCGAGGCGTCGCCCCACACGCCGGGCAAGGCGTACGTGGCCGGCATCCGCTACCTCGTGGACGACGACCGCGCGCCGTACGTCTGGGTCACGGAGGACTGGGGCGAGACGTGGGAGAAGCGGGTCGAGGGCATCCCGTACGGCGACTTCGTCCGGGCGGTGCGCGAGGACCCGGTCCGGGCCGGCCTTCTGTACGCCGCCACCGAGACCACGGTCTACGTGTCCTGGGACGACGGCGCCCACTGGCAGCCCCTGACGCAAGACCTCCCCAACACACAGGTCTCGGACGTCGTGGTCGAGGACCACGACCTGGTGATCGCGACCCACGGGCGCTCCTTCTGGGTGATGTTCGACATCGACCCGCTCCGGCAGGTGCAGCCGACCATGGCGGACGAGGACCTGGTCCTCTTCCGGCCCCGGGCCGCGGTGCAGGGCTTCGACAACACCGTGAACGTCTACTACTACCTGGCCGAGGACGCCGAAGAGGTCACGGTGGAGTTCCTGGACGGCGCCGGCGAGGTCATCCAGAGCTACACGGCGACCGCCGACGAGGAGGGCGAGGAGGAGGAAGAGGAGGAGGGCGGCGGCGGGTTCTTCGGAGGGGGCGAGCCCGAACCCTCTCTCGAGGCCGGCTCCCACCGCTTCGGATGGAACATGCGCTACCCCGGGTACACGGACTTCGAGGGGCGGATCTTCTGGGCCGCCGGGAACGTCGGCCCGGCGGCGCTCCCGGGTCGGTACGCCGTGCGCGTCACGGCCGACGGAACCACGGAGGAGAGCGACTTCGAGATCGCGATGAACCCGCGGGCGGTCGAGAGCGGCGTCACGATGGCCGATCTGGAGGAGAAGTTCGAGCTGGCGATGGAGATCCGCGACCGGGTCAGCGCGGCCAACGAGGCCGTCCTCCGGATCCGGGGGATCAAGGAGCAGGTCGACGACCGGATGGAGGCGGCCGAAGGCGAGATCGACCGGGTCGGGGAGGACGTGAACAGCAAGCTCGGCGCGGTCGAGAGCGACATCTACCAGGTCCGAAACCGGTCCGGACAGGACCCGCTGAACTTCCCCATCAAGCTGAACAACAAGCTGGCCGCGCTGATGTTCGTCGTGGAGGGCGCCGAGACCCGGCCGACCACGCAGTCGTACGAGGTCTTCGAGGAGCTGAACCAGGAGCTGGACGCGGAGCTCGAGCAGCTGCAGCTCGTCCTCCAGACGGACGTCGCGCGGCTGAACGAGATGCTGCGGGAGGCGGGCCTCGAGCCCATCGACCTCGAGAACCTCATCACGCAGTGAGTCTCGCGGCCTGACCCGGGGCACGGGACGGAGCCCGGAGAGGGCAGGGAGCCGGAGGAGGCGCGGTCGGGCGGGGCTGTAACGCCCCGTCCGGCCGCCGCGTAGACTTCCCTGAAGGACCCTGCAAGCCTTTCGACAGGAGAAGCGAGGGTGGCACGCATCGCACCGACCGCCGCGCTGGGCCTGGCGCTCTTCCTCGCGAGCTGCGGGGGACCGACGGTCGAGGATCCCTTCGGCGCGGACACCCGTCGCTCGCGCGCGAGCATCATCAGCGTGTACGCCCACAATCAGTACGAGGAGGACGTCGTCCTGTACGTCCTGTCGACCCGGGGCATCGAGAGGGTCGGAGCGCTCGCTCCCACCCGGGAGAAGACGTTTCGGGTGGAGTGGGACGCGCCGCGCGAGATGAGGGTGCGCGTGGAGATCCTCGCGGGGCCGCGGTACACGACGAACTCGCTGGCCCGGGTGGTTCCCGGCGATCTGATCGAGGTGAGGGTGCCCGACGACGTGCGCCGGAGCTACATCATCCGCAGGTGACCGCGAGCCCGGCCCGCGGCCGGGACCCCATCCGACCCCCTACTCGCCGTAGGGGACCCAGATGTTCTTGACCTGCGTGGCCTCGCGCAGGAACTCCTCTCCCTCCCCCTGCTCCCGGTCGTACCAGTCCCGGGAGACGCCGTGCCCGGTCCACGTCCGCTTCATGTTCCCGGTGGACAGCCGCTCCACCTCGGCCGCGCCGGACGCGGTGCCGAAGTACCACACGCCGTCCACCGCGTCGTGGGCCGCGAGCGTGGGCACGACCTCGGAGCGGTACCCCGTGACGATGTTGATGACGCCACCCGGCACGTCGGACGTGTCCAGCACCTGATAGAGGTCGGCGGCGAGCAGGCTCCCCCGGAGGGATGGCACCACCACGGCGGCGTTCCCCATGGCGACGACGGGCGCCACGGTGGAGATCAGCCCCAGCAGGGGGGGGCGCGCCGGGCAGACGAGGCCCATGACACCGAGGGGCTCGGGCATGGCCAGCGTGACGTTCCGGAAGGGCGTGTGATGCACCCGTCCGTCCCACTTGTCGGCCCACGCGGCCCACGTGAAGAGCCGGCGCACGGACGTCTCCCACTCCCGCGGGGCCGCCTCCGGGTCGCCCAGAACGACGGCGAGGCGCTCCTCCACGTCCGCCCGACGGGCCTCCAGGTTCTCCGCCAGGTAGAAGAGCACCTGGGCCCGGTTGTGCGCGGTTCGGGCGGCCCATCCGGGCTGGGCCTTCCGCGCCGCCTCCACGGCATTCCGCACGTCCTTCCGGTTGCCCCGGGGCACCTCGCCGAGGGGCGCGCCGTCGGGCCCGGTGAGGGGGATGCTGTAGTTCCCGTCGGGCCGGCTCTGCCTCCCCCCGATGTAGAGCTTGGCGGTGCGGTCGACGGGCGGCTCGTGCTCGGCCACCGGTCCCGGCCTTCCGGGCACGCCCCCGGCCACGTCCGCCGACGCCTCGTCCCCCGGCTCCGGCCCGGCGGGGAGGGGGGGCGCGCCGGACTCCCACGCCGGGCGGACGTACTCCCAGAGTCCCTCGAGGCCTCCCTCCCGGCCGAAGCCGCTCTCCCGGTAGCCGCCGAAGCCGCTCGCCGCGTCGAAGAGGTTCGTGCAGTTGACCCACACCGTCCCGGCCTTGATGGCGGGGGCGACGTCCAGGGCGAGGTTCACGTTCTCCGTCCACACGCTGGCCGCGAGACCGTAGCGGGTGTCGTTGGAGAGCTGGATCGCCTCGTCGGGCGTCCGGAACGTCATCATCACCACCACCGGCCCGAAGATCTCCTCCCGGGCGAGGGTCGCCGCGGGGGAACAGTCGGTGCAGAGCGTCGGCGGGTAGAACCATCCCTCCTCGGGCGCCGCCCACGAGGGCTGCCACACGCGTGCTCCCTCCGACTCGCCCTGCTCGACGAGGGACCGGATGCGCTCGAGCTGGACCGGCGCGACGATGGCCCCCATGTCGACGCCCTTGTCCAGCGGGTCGCCCATCCGGAGCGTCTCCATCCGGTCCTTGAGCTTCCGCTCCAGCGCCTCCGCCACGCCCTCCTGGGCGAGGATCCGGCTGCCGGCGCAGCACACCTGTCCCTGGTTGAACCAGATGGCGTCGACCACGCCCTCGACCACCGAGTCGAGGTCGGCGTCCTCGAAGACCACGAACGGGCTCTTGCCTCCGAGCTCCAGCGAGAGCCGCTTCCCCGACCCGGCCGTCGCCTCCCGGATGATCCTGCCCACCTCGGTGGAGCCGGTGAAGGCGATCTTGTCGACGTCCTCGTGGCGCACGAGGGCTTCGCCGGTGCGACCGTCGCCCGTCACGACGTTCAGGACGCCGGGTGGGAGCCCGGCCTCCCGGGCGAGGTCGGCGAAGAGAAGGGCCGTCAGCGGGGTGAACTCGGCCGGCTTGAGCACGACCGTGTTCCCCATGGCCAGGGCCGGAGCCACCTTCCACGCCAGCATCAGCAGCGGGAAGTTCCACGGGATGATCTGACCCACCACGCCCACGGGCCCGTAGCCCGGGAGCCCCTCCTCCTCGAGCTGCGCCCACCCGGCGTGGTGGTAGAAGTGACGCGCCACCAGGGGGATGTCGAGGTCGCGGCTCTCCCGGATGGGTTTGCCGTTGTCCAGGGACTCGAGGACGGCGAACAGTCGCGCGTGCTTCTGGATCTTGCGGGCCAGCCCGTAGAGGTGGCGGGCGCGTGCGTGCCCCGGCGCGTCCCGCCAGGAGGGGAACGCCCGCCGGGCGGCGGCGACCGCCCGGTCCACGTCGTCTCCGCTGCCCTGCGTCGCGTGGGCGAGCACCGAGCCGTCGGAGGGCCGACGGACCTCGAAGGTCTCGCCGGGCCGGCTCCACTGGCCGTCGACGAACAGGCCGAACCGCCCGCCCTTCGCCGCCAGCCATTCGAGGGCGCGCTCCGGTGCCTCCGGCGCGGGGCCGTACTCGAGCGACTCGTAGATCTCCGCGACCTTGCTGGCCATCTCTCTCTCCTCGTGGACCCCCGGGCGCGTCGGCCTCGTCTCCGTCGGCGCGCCGGGTCTCCGGGGGCGACGGAGGCCGCCCCCGGACGGGATCGTGCCCCGGGCGCTCAGGCCACCGGGTGCCGGTGGTGGGCCGAGTAGCGTCCGGTGACGTGATGCTCGAGCTGGCGCTCGAGGTCGGCCAACAGCGAGCTGGCCCCGAAGCGGAACAGGTCGGGGCGTGCCCAGCGCTCGCCCAGCTCCTCCTTCATCAGGATGAGCCACCGCAGGGCGTCCCGGGCGCTGCGGATCCCGCCCGCGGGCTTGAAGCCGACGACCTGGCCGGTCCGCTCCCGGTACGTCCGGATGGCCCGGACCATGGTCAGGCCCACGGGGAGGGTCGCGTTGACCCGCTCCTTCCCGGTGGACGTCTTGATGAAGTCCGCGCCGGCCATCATGGCCACCATGCTCGCCCGGTACACGTTCCGGAGCGTCCCGAGCTCGCCCGTCCCCAGGATCACCTTGAGGTGGGCTTCGGCGCACGCCTCACGAAACGCCCGCACCTCGTCGTACAACGCCTGCCAATCCCCCGTGAGCACGTGGCCCCGTGTGATGACGATGTCGATCTCGTGGGCCCCGGCCTCCACCGAGGCGCGGATCTCCTGGACACGCTGGCGGAACGGGCTCAGCCCGGCCGGGAAGCCCGCCGACACCGCCGCCACGGGGATTCCGCTTCCCTCGAGGGCCTCGACGGCCGGCTCCACCATCGCGTGGTACACGCAGACCGCCGCGACCGTGAGCCCGGCCTCGCCCATCCCGAGGGCGTCGAGCAGGTCCTCGCGCACGGGCCTCCGGGCCTTGGCGCACAGGCGCCGGACCCGCCCCGGGGTATCGTCCCCGGCCAGGGTGGTCAGGTCGATGCACGCCACGGCGCGGAGCAGCCAGCCCGCCTGCCATTCCTTCTTCACGCTCCGTCGGGTCCCGAGCGTCGCGGCCCGCGCCTCCGCGGCGCTCCGGTTCACCCGTGCTTCGCGGATCGGATCCAGGTGGAGCTCGGTCCCGGTGTTTCGGGTCGGGCGTCCTCCCGGGGACGAGCCGACCTCCGCGCCCTGCGCTCGCCGCTCGGAGGGGGGGATCGCCGCCTCGGGATACCGCGTCTCGTCCGTCCTCGTTCGAGCCATGCCGTTCCTCGCTCGGGCGCGGTCGGGGACCGCCGTCGGTTCCACGCGGCCGCTCGGGCCTGGCCTGGGCGCGGGCGACCGGCGGTTTGACAAGGTAGGCCTCCTCGACCGCAGAATGGAAGGCATGTTCCAGCGAACCATCACGCTACTGGTCGGCCGAGCCGTCGGCGTCTACCACCGGGTGGAGCGACGGGGCCCACCCCTGCCCGCCGGGCCCGTCCTCGTCGTGGCCAATCACCTGAACGCCCTCATCGACCCGCTCGTCATCTTCCGGACGGCGGGGCGTCCGACCCGCCCCCTGGCCAAGGCACCCCTCTTCCACCACCCCCTGGTCGGCCCGGTCCTCGTCGGTCTGGGCGGTCTCCCCGTCTTCCGGCCCAGGGACGACCCCCAGCTCGTCCACCGGAACGCGTCCACGTTCGACGCCGCCATCGAAGCGCTTCGCGGCGGAGAGGCGGTCCAGATCTACCCCGAGGGCCAGAGCCACTCGGGCCCCTCCCTCAGCCCTCTCAGGACCGGCGCGGCTCGCATCGCCCTCGAGGCCGAGGAACGGGCGGGTTGGGAGCTCGGGTTGCGCATCGTGCCCGTCGGGCTGGTCTACCAGCGGAAGCACCTCTTCCGGGGGTCCGCCGTGGCCGTCTACGGCGAGCCCCTGACCGTGGGGACGTGGCACGACGCCTGGACGTCCGACCCGCGGGCGGCCGCCCGGACCCTCACCCGGGAGATCGCCCGATGCCTGGCCGAGGTCACGCTGGAGGCCCCCTCGACGCGAGACCGGGTCCTGGTGGAGACCGCCGAGGCGCTCCACGCCCGGGGCCGGGGGAAGGTCCGGGAACGGGAGCGCGTGTCCCTGGGCTCGCGGGTGGACCGCCTGCGCGTGCTGGCCCGGGGCATCGGGAGGCTGCGGGCGGGAGACCCGCCGCGCTACGAGCGGCTGCGGACGAGGCTGGAGCGCTACCGCCGGCTCCAGCGCCTGCTGGGCTCGAGCGACGACACGGCCGTGCCGGGACGTTACCACCCGGGGCGCATCGCGACGTACGCGTCGAGACAGTCGGCGCTCCTGTTGCTCCTCGGGCCGCTGGCCCTCGTCGCCACCGTCGCGTGGTGGATCCCGTACCACCTGCCGCGACTCGTCGTGCGCCTGGCACGGCCGGCCCTCGACGCCGTCTCCACGTACAAGCT
>JASFUL010000155.1:0-10330 GCA_050050315.1 Gemmatimonadota bacterium | reverse complement strand
ACGAGCGGACGCGCGGGCGCGTCGAACGCTTCCTGGAGCACCGGGGCCGCGAGCCCGGGGAGGAGGGGTCGGAGACCGCCGTCGAAGAGAAGGGAGGGATGGGGAGCCGGCGCTCGGAGGCCGGCGGGGAAGGCGGTCCCCCATGAGGAAGTACTTCGACCAGATCACGAGCATCGCCGGGAACGTGCTCACCGTGCGCGCCCGGGACGTGGGCCACGAGGAGCTGGCGTGGGTGACGGGCGCCGCGGGCAGCTCCCTGGCCCAGGTGATCCGGCTCGAGGACGACCGGGTCAGCCTGCAGGTGTTCTCGGGGACCCGGGGCCTCTCGACCACCGACCGGGTCCGCTTCATGGGCAGGCCCCTCCGCGTGGCCACCTCCGACGACCTGCTGGGCCGGATCTTCGACGGCGCTGGGCGGCCCCGGGACGGCCGTCCCGAGCCGGGGGGCGAGGAGAGCGAGGTGGGCTCGCCCGTGGTGAACCCCGTGATGCGACGCCTGCCGGACCGCATGATCCGGACCGGCATCCCCATGATCGACGTGTTCAACACGCTCGTGGAGTCGCAGAAGCTCCCGATCTTCTCGGTGGCCGGAGAGCCGTACAACGAGCTTCTCGCCCGCATCGGGCTCCAGGCCGAAGCCGACGTGGTGGTCTTCGGCGGCATGGGCCTCCGCCACGACGACTACCTCGCGTTCCGCCGGGCGTTCGAGGAGGGCGGCGTGGTCTCACGCTCCATCATGTTCGTCCACACCGCCTCCGAGGCGACGGTCGAGTGCATGATGGTCCCCGATCTCTGCCTGGCGGTGGGCGAGGCGTTCGCCCTGGCGGGGCGCCGGGTCCTGGTGCTCCTGACCGACATGACGGCGTTCTCCGACGCGCTGAAGGAGATCGCCATCACCATGGAGCAGATTCCGTCCAACCGGGGGTACCCGGGGGACCTCTACACCCAGCTCGCCCGGCGCTACGAGAAGGCCGTCGACCTGGAGGACTCGGGGTCGCTGACGCTCCTCGCCTGTCTCACGATGCCCGGGGACGACGTCACCCATCCCGTGCCCGACAACACGGGCTACATCACCGAGGGGCAGTTCTATCTCCGCAAGGGGCGCATCGACCCGTTCGGGTCCCTCTCCCGGCTGAAGCAGCTCGTGAACGGCGAGACCCGGGACGACCACCGGGCCATCATGGACGGGTGCATCCAGCTCTACGCGGGCTGCCGCGAGAGTCGGGAGAAGCGGGAGATGGGGTTCGAGCTGACGGAGTGGGACGACAAGCTGCTCCGCTACGGGCGGCTCTTCGAGGAGCGGATCATGGACCTCCGGGTGGACATCTCCCTGGAGGAGGCGCTGGACCGCTGCTGGGAGACGCTGGCCGAGTGCTTCCAGCCCGTGGAGACGGGCATCCGGTGGAGCATCCTGGAGCGGCACTGGCCGCGGCACCTGGACGAGCCGGAGGTCGCCTGAGGTGGAGAAGTTCTCTCCTACCCGGCTGGAGCTGAGGCGCCAGCGCGAGCGGCTCGCCCGCTTTCGTCGCTTCCTCCCCGCGCTGCAGCTCCGCCAGCAGCGACTCCAGCGGGCGCTGGAGGCCGCCCGGACCGAGCTCTCGGGTGCCCGGGAGCGGCTGGACGCCGCCACGGAACGCTTCGACGCCTACCGGACCGTGCTCGGGGACCTGGCCGGCCTCGACCTCTTCTCCCTTGCCCGACCCGAGTCCGAGCGCGTCCGATCGGAGAACATCGCGGGGGTCGAGGTGCCCGTCCTGGAGAAGGTCTCCTTCCGGCCGGCCGAGTACAGCCTGTTCGTGACCCCGGCGTGGGTGGACGACACGCTCGGGGACATGCGGGCGGTGACCTCGCTCCGGAGCGAGGTCCGGGTCCTCGAGCGGCGCGAGGCGGTGCTCAGCCGGGAGCTCACCCGCGTGATCCAGCGTGTGAACCTCTTCGAGAAGGTGAAGATCCCCGAGGCGGAGGACGCGATCCACCGCATCCGCATCCACCTGGGCGACGAGATGGCCGCCGCGGTGGGCAGGGCGAAGATCGCGAAGGCCCGTCGGAGCGCGGTTGCAGCGGCCGGGGAGGCATCGTGATCGTTCCCATGGTACGGGCGTTCGTGGGGTGCCGCCGCCGGGACCGCGACCGTCTGCTGGAGCGGTTGCGCGGCCTCGGTGTCCTGCATCTGATCCCCGCGACCGAGGAGGCGCTGGACGACCCGGAGGTCCGGGAAGCGCTTCGACACGTGGACGCCGCGCTCCGGATCCTCCGGGGGGTGACGCCGGCCGGGCCCCGACCCGACGGTCGGCCCCTCGACGCCGCGCGGGAGGCGGTGGCTCTCCACCGGTCCCGGGAGGAGCGCCTTCTACGCCTGGAACTGCTGCGCCGGGAGCTGGGACGGCTCGCGCTCTGGGGCGGGGTCCGTCCGGAGCAGCTCGAGGACCTGAACGACGCGGGCGTGGAGCTGGAGGCGCTGTCCGTGCCGACGCGGGCGGTCCGACGCCTTCGGGGCGAGCTGGTGCGGGTCCTCTACCCCCTGCCGCACCGGCGCTCTCTGGTGGTGGCCGTGAATCTGGATCCCACCACCGTCTCCGCCCGGGCGGAGTTCCTCGCCCAGCCGGAGCGGAGCCGGGAGGAGATCACGCGGGAGGCCGAGGAGGTCGAGGCGGAGATCAAGGCGATGGACGCGCGCCTGGCCGAGCTGGCCCACCTGGCGTCGGCCCTCCAGCGGGAGCGGGCGCGGATCGAGGGGGTGGAGTCGTGGCGTGCGGCGGTCCGCGGGGCCGTCGGCGACGATGAGATCTTCGCGGTCCAGGGGTGGCTCCCCGCCGAGGACGCGCCGACGCTGTCGGCGGAGCTCGCGGCGTCCGACCTGCGGACGGCGGTGGCCCTCCGGGAGCCCGAGCCCGATCAGCAGCCCCCGACCCTCATCCGCTACCGCTGGTGGACCCGTCCCATCGAGGGCCTCTTCCGGATCCTGTCGATGGTCCCGGGCTACGACGAACCCGAGGCGAGCGGGACGTTCGTGGTCGCCCTTCCCCTGTTCGCGGGCATGATCATCGGCGACGCGGGGTACGGGCTGTTGTTCGTGGTCGCGGCGCTCCTCGCGGGGGGTCGTCTCGGGCGGGCGCTGGGAGCCGACACCCGGATCCTGCTCGGTCTGTTCGGACTGGCTGCGCTGCTGTGGGGCGCGGTCACGGGCGTGTGGTTCGGCCTGACCCCCGACGAGATCGCCACGGGCGGCGGTCTCGCGGCACCGCTCGGCGAAGGCCTCGGGACTCTGCGGCTCATCGGGGGGGAGGAGAACGCGGCGCGCCTTCTGGTGATCAAGGTCTGCTTCGTGATCGGGTGCGCCCACCTGCTCCTCGCCCACGCGGGTCGGGTGGCGGCGCTGGCTCCCGATCCCCGGGCGCTCTCCGAGGTCGGATGGTGCCTGGTGCTCCTGGCCATGCTGGGGGTCATCTGGATCCTCTTCTTCGGCCGGGACGCCGGGGACCCGACCCTCCTGCGGGCCTCGATGGCCGGGCTCGTCGCCGGCTGGGCCCTGGTGATCCTATACACTCAGCCCGCCCGTCCCCTCGGGGCCCGGCTGGGGCTGGGCTTCGCAGGGAGCCTGATCCCCCTGCTGGGGACGTTCGGGGACACGCTGAGCTACATCCGGCTGATGGCCGTGGGGCTCGCCAGCTACTACCTCGGGGCCACCTTCAACATCCTCGCCTCGGACCTGGCTGAGGTCGGTACCTGGGCCGCCGGAGGGGCAGTCCTCGTGGCGGGCCACCTCCTGAACATCGGGCTGATCCTCATCGCCATCTTCGCCCACGGCGTGCGCCTCAACGTGCTGGAGTTCTCCACCAACGCAGGAATCCACTGGACCGGCTACCCGTACGAGCCGTTCACCGAAGCGGCTGGGGAGGTGCGTACATGAGTGTGTTCTGGGGACAGTTCGCCCTCGGGGTGGTGACCGGCCTGGCCGCTATCGGCTCGGCGCTGGGGATCGGGACCGTGGGGCAGGCGGCGGCGGGCGCCTGGGAGAAGGAGGCCAGGGCGGGCCGGTCGCTGAGCTTCACCTACGTGATCCTGATCGGGTTGCCTCTCTCCCAGACGATCTACGGGGCAATCCTGATGTTCATCGGTCTGAGGGGACCCGTCTACGATCCGGAGGTGGCGGCGGCCAACGCCGGGGCGCTCCTCAGCGTGAGCGTCGCGGGTGGTCTGGCCGAGCTCTTCAGCGCGTGGTTCCAGGGCCGGATCGGCGCCGCGGCCTGCCGGGCGCTCTCAGAAGGCGAGGGGCAGGGTCTGGCCTTCATGATCATCGCCATGGGGATCGTCGAGACGGTGGGGCTCTTCGCCTTCGTCTTCCTCCTGCTGGTGCTGCCGTAGCGGGCCCTGTTCCCGAGTCGACGCGACACCTGGATCATCGACCCGAGTACAGCTCGCTGACCCCGATGACCTGGGGCCGGAGTGGGGCCCTGGCTTCTCCCCTCTGAGCGGGGGAAAGCGCGACGGTCCAGCGCGTCCCGCCCGCACGGTAGCGCTTCTCCCCTGTGACCGGCGGAAAGCGACGTCAGCCAACCCCTCGCGGCGACCCCCGGCCCCGATGTCCTCGAGGGTTCCCGGCGGGTCCTCGTCCTCGAGAAGATCCCTACCGGTTCGTGCCCTCGGGGGTCGACGACCTCAGGTCGCGTCAAACCCCGAATCAGGACACCCTGGCGGGCCGTCGGGTACGGCGGCGCACCGGTCGCATCGGCCGGGGGACGCCCTGCTACCAACCGTCCTCCCAGATCCGGAACCTGTGCACCAGGCACTCGGGACGGTCGGCTTCGGAGTTCCGGGCGGGGCTGCACGGCCGCACCCCCGGGTCGATCCCGTACACCCGCACGAGGGCGGACGCGTCGCTGTAGTGCTGGAAGAAGATCTGTCCCTCGGTCATGAACCAGCCGCCGCCCCCCATGATGTTGCCGGTGTCCGCGAACTGCTTCAGGCCCCAGTCGAAGTAGTGGTGGAGGCCGAAGAGGTGGCCCACCTCGTGGTTGTAGAGGGTCCCGGTGCCCGCCAGCAGGTTGGTGATCAGCACGACCTGTCCTCCGTAGCGACACGCCAGGCCGCCGGTGCCCTCGAACTGGACCAGGTAGATGTTGATGCGGTCCGGGTCGAATCCCCACCGCTCCCGGGCCGCCGAGCCCTCGCGACAGAACTCCCGCCCGTCCTGCGCGCCCGCCCCGTCCTCGCTCGACAGGTCGACGAACTCCACCTCGGGCACGATCCCCATCCCCTCGGAGTCCCACGTCGCGATCCACTGGTCGATGCCGCGCTGCGCGTCCGGGGTCCACGCGCTGAGGTTGCGCACCGTGACGGGGATCCGGATCGGGTCCCGGAGCACCACGTCCACGGTGTCCACTCCCGGAGACCAGGGGGCGGGAACGGCGGTCACCGCCCTTCCCCGGTCGAACACGATGACCTCGCCGTTGGGTCCGGGACGCAGGCGGATGAGCTCGACGAAGGTGTCCCGCGTCGCAAGCAGGTGGTCGTTGAGGAACTCCCGGGACGTCTCGCCGTCCACCACCACTCCGCGCGCGCGTTCGCTGGCGTTGTGGATCCGGATCAGGTCGGGCTCGGGCACCGCCACGAACGGGAGGCTCTCCGCCGTCCGCCCCCGCCATTCGGCGACCAGACGGTAGCTCCCCGGCTCGTCGACGGAGAGGCGATGGAAGGTCGCGAGCCAGGGGTCGGGGCGCCGGGACGTCTCGCCCGTCAGCCCCGCGCGGGACGGAGTCCCTTCGAGCCGGAGCGTGACGGGATCCCCGGTCTCCATCAGGCGGCCGGCACCGTCCCGCACGACCACCCGAACGGCACGATCGAAGGGGTGCCCGACGGCCACGTCCGAGGGCTGGACGTGGAAGACGGGGGCTCCGTCGCCCCCTCCGGGTCCCATCGGATCGTCGTCGGTGCCGCAGGCGGTGACCCCGGCGGCCGCTGCCATCAGGAGGACGAGACGTAGGTGGGGGCGCGGCCCGGGTCGGCGCGGGATCCGGTCCATGGCGGCTCTCCGATGAGAGGGCTGACTCACTCCGGAGACGAGCGACGGGACCCCTTTCTTGCGCGCGCGACGACCCGAAATCTCCCTTTCATCAACAGGAACCTTTCGTCGGGGGTCCCTGTAGAGCAGAAACACCCCACCGAGCTTCGCCGGTCTTCCCACATCCACCCCGGGCGGACCGACGGTGGCATGGGATGCGTGCCTGTAGGGAGGACGTGTGCGGTCGCTGGTCTCACCGAGCATCGCCCTGGCCGCCGCCCTCCTCGCTGGAGTCGCGGTCGCGGCCGGTCCGTCGCCTTCCCGCTCACCCGAGCGGGGGGCCGAAGGTACGTCCGCGCCGCTCGCCCCGGCGCGCGCTCAGGACCGCGCCACGTCCCCGGTGCCGACCGCCGCCGAGGGGCGGCGTGGGACGTTCCTGGCTCCCGCGATCGACTTCTCACGCCTCGCCGCGACGGCCCCCCAGGAAGAGCTGCCCGTCCACGAGTTCTTCTTCACCCGGGCGATCTACTCGGGCTCCCGGGGCGGCTGGGGCCGCCGCGGCCAGAGCTGGGCCACCGACTATCCCAAGGCGGACCACCAGTTCATGGTGGTGGTGAAGCGCCTGACCAACATCGACGGTTACGACTACCACAACGCCGTCCGCCTCGACGACCCGAACCTCCGGCGCTTCCCCTTCCTCTACGCCCTGGAGGTCGGCTACATGCGGTTGTCGAGCCCGGAGGTGGAGGGGCTCCGCAACTACCTGCTGGCCGGGGGCTTCCTGGTGATCGACGACTTCTGGGGGACCCGGGAGTGGGCGAACTTCGTGCACGAGATCCGCCGGGTGCTCCCGGGCCGGGAGATCGAGGAGCTGTCGGTCGACCACCCCCTCTTCGACGCATTCTACCACATCGAGGAGATCCGGCAGGTACCGGGCTTCGGCCGGGGCATCGCCGGCCGGCCCACCTTCGAGCGGGACGGCTATACCCCCCACGTCTACGGCATCCACGACGACGACGGACGGCTGATGGTGGTGGTCAACTTCAACACCGACCTCGGAGACGCCTGGGAGCACGCCGAGAGCCCGTACTACCCCCTCGAGTATTCGACCTACGCCTACGAGATGGGCGTGAACATGATCGTCTACGGCCTGAGCCACTGAGGGACCGCAGTGGAGTCCATCTTCGCCTTCCTCTTCAAGTACCGGCCCGTCCTCTTCCGCGAGGGCGACTTCGCCTTCGGCGCGTCGTGGCCCGTCGCGACGGTGCTGGGGGTGGCGGGGATCGTGGCGCTGGGCGCGCTGGTGACGTACGCGTGGACGGGAAGCCGCTCGGGGCCTCCGGGGTTCGCCGCCGGACCGGGGCGTCGGGACCGCCTGGTCATGGGCGGGCTCCGCCTGGCCACGTTCGGCGTCCTGCTCTTCTGCCTCTTCCGACCCACTCTCGTGCTCACCTCCGTCGTGCCGCAGCGCAA
The DNA here is from genome assembly GCA_050050315.1 of Gemmatimonadota bacterium. Lineage (GTDB taxonomy): Bacteria > Gemmatimonadota > Gemmatimonadetes > Longimicrobiales > Gaopeijiaceae > JASFUL01. The sequence goes on along the minus strand of JASFUL010000155.1, from coordinate 2,856 downwards.
CTTCGTGGGTGTCCTCGTCGACGACTCGCGGAGCATGACCCTGGCCGGCGAGGACGGGGAATCCCGCCGCGACGTGGTGGGCGACCTCCTGGGAACCGGCGAGAGCGGGGAAGGGGCCGAGCTCCTGGACGCGCTGAGGGAGCGCTTCGCGGTGCGCCTCTTCCGCTTCAGCGGCGGCGCGGAGCGTATGGGCTCCATGGCCGAGATGGGGTGGGCCGGGACCGGCACCGACCTGGCCGGTGCCCTCGACCGAGCCCGGGAGGAGCTGTCCAGCGTGCCCCTGTCCGGGCTCGTCGTCCTGAGCGACGGGGCGGACAACGGCGGGCGCACGCTGGCCGAGGCGCTCGTTCCCCTCCAGGCCGCCTCCATTCCCGTCTACACCGTGGGGGTCGGGGACGAGATCGTCCGGCCGGACATCCAGGTCGGGCGGGTCGAGGTCCCGCGCAGGGCGTTGCAGGGCACCTCGCTGGTGGTCGACGTCGTCGTGACCCATGCCGGGTACGCGGGAAGGACGGTACCGCTGGTGGTGGAGGACGAGAGCCGCATCCTGGCCGAGAAGGAGATCGACCTGGCCGGCGACGGGGAGCCCACGGTGGCCACGGTCCGGTTCACCCTGGAGGAGGCGGGCCCCCGCCGCCTCCGCTTCCGCGTGCCCGTGCGCGACGGCGAGCGGGTGGACCGGAACAACGTCCGCGACGTGCTCGTGGAGGTCGTCGAGGAGCGGGAGAAGATCCTCTACTTCGAGGGAGAGCCCCGGAGCGAGGTCGGCTTCCTGCGCCGCGCCGTGGCCGACGACGAGAACCTGCAGGTCGTGGTCCTGCAGCGGACCGCCGAGAACAAGTTCCTGCGCCTCTCCGTCGACGACCCGGACGAGCTGGCCGGGGGGTTCCCGAAGACCCGGGAGGAGCTGTTCCGTTACCGGGGCCTGGTGCTGGGGAGCGTCGAAGCGAGCTTCTTCACCCACGACCAGCTGGCCATGATCGCCGACTTCGTGGGCCAGCGAGGCGGGGGCTTCCTGGCCCTCGGGGGGCGGAACGCGCTGGCCGAGGGCGACTACGCCGGAACGCCGGTGGCCGAGATGCTCCCGGTGATCCTCGAGGAGCCGGCACCCGACCCGCGTGGTGCGTTCACCGAGGTCTCCGTACGCCCCACGGCGGCCGGACGGGACCACCCGGCGACCCAGATCCGTCCGGGCGTCGAGGCCGCGGCCGTGTGGGACAGCCTGCCCCCCCTCAGCACGCTGAACCGCATCGAGCGGGTCAAGCCGGGCGCCACCGTCCTCCTCACGGGCGAGACGCCGACGGGCGAGGAGCGCGTCGTTCTCGCGCACCACCGGTACGGACGCGGGCGGGCCGTCGCCTTCCCGGTCCAGGACTCGTGGATGTGGCAGATGCACGCCGACATCCCCCTGGAGGATCCGACCCACGAGAACCTCTGGCGGCAACTCCTGCGCTGGGTGGTGGACGGCACCCCCCAGCCGGTCGATCTGCAGCCCCAGCGGGAGCGGGTCGAGCCCGGCGAGGTGGTGCGGCTGGTGGCGGAGGTGAACGACTCGGCCTACATCCAGGTGAACGATGCCCGCGTGGCCGCCACGGTGCGCGCTCCCGACGGCACCGAGGAGGAGGTGCCCCTCGACTGGACGGTGGAGCGAGACGGCGAGTACGCCGGGACGTTCACGCCGACCGGGGGGGGCGAGTACCAGATCGTCGCGACCGCCCGCCGGCAGGAATCGGTGCTCGGGTCGGCGGCCGCCTGGGTCGAGGTAGGCCCGTCGGACGACGAGTACTTCGACGCGGCGCAGCGACGCCCCGTCCTCGAGCGCATCGCCGAGGGGACGGGGGGCCGCTACTACACCCCCGCCTCCGCGGGCAACCTGCCGGAGGACATCCAGTACACCGGGGCCGGCGTCACCCTCACCGAGGAACGCGACCTGTGGGACATGCCCATCCTCTTCCTTCTCCTCGTCGCCCTGGTCGGTGCGGAGTGGGGCTTCCGCCGTTCCCGGGGGCTCGTATGAGGGCGCCGGCGGTCGGGGGGTCCGGAAGCGTGCGCGGTGCCGTGGGGTCGCTGGCTCTCGCAATGGCGGTCCTCCTCGCCGCCGGCGGAAGGGCCTACGCCCAGGACGTGCACCTGGTCCTCGTCACGGGCCTCGGAGGGGACCCGGCGTACACGGAGACCTTCCACGACTGGGCCTCGACGTTCCGACGCGGGGCGCTCGAGGCGGGCGTGCGCCCGGAGCGGATCGCCTGGTTCGCGGAGGACCCGGATCGGGCGCCCGACGCCATCACGGGCCGCTCGACGCTCGAGAACCTGGAAGCCCACCTGGAGCGCCTGGCCTCGGCGGCGGGCCGGGACGACCGCGTCCTCCTCGTTCTCATCGGGCACGGCACGTCCCGGAACGAGGAGGCGCGCTTCAACCTCCCGGGCCCGGACCTCACCGGCGCCGCCCTGGCCGATCTGCTCGGCGCCTTCGGCACGCGCACGGTGGCCGTGGTGAACACCGCCCCTTCCAGCGGACCGTGGATCCAGGCCCTCGCCGGGCCGGACCGGATCGTGGTCACCGCCACCAAGACCGCCCGGGAGCGCAACGAGACCCAGTTCGGTGGCTTCTTCGCCCGGGCGTTCCGGGGCCAGGAGGCCGACCTGGACAAGGACGAGCGCGTGTCGCTTCTGGAGGCATTCCGCTTCACCGCCCGGGAGGTGGAGCGCCACTACGAGGAGCAGGGACTGCTCCTGACCGAGCACGCGGTGCTGGAGGACGACGGCGACGGCCGCGGCACGGAGCGCTTCGGCGAGGAGGGGGGATCGGAGGCCGCGCGGGACGACGAGCCACCCACCGACGACGGAGCGCTGGCC